>NZ_BLJG01000018.1 GCF_009932375.1 Pseudomonas juntendi | reverse complement strand
AGAAGCTGTCATTCACCGTTCCACCTGTGGGAGCGGGCGTGCCCGCGAACACTGGCGCAGCCGGTGCCAGGCACCGCGTCGCCTGCTTCGCGGGCACGCCCGCTCCCACAGGCTGGACCACAACATAAATCTCCTGTCGCGCAAAGTTGGAAGGCTTCTTGCAATGCCAGCCGCAGATGCCCCTTGGGCGTCAAAGTTTTGCATCAAGAGGACTCGCGGTGGATCGCACTCAGTTAATCAGCAACGCCCGTCATAACCTGGCCGGGCTCGGTCGGGGCAACCTGGGTGTACCGCTGCTGCTGCTGGTGATGTTGGCAATGATGATGTTGCCGATACCACCGTTCCTGCTCGACGTGTTCTTCACCTTCAACATCGCCTTGTCGATCGTGGTGCTGCTGGTCTGCGTCTACGCCCTGCGCCCGCTCGACTTCGCTGCATTCCCCACCATCCTGCTGGTGGCTACGCTGCTGCGCCTGGCGCTGAACGTGGCCTCCACGCGGGTGGTCATGCTGCACGGCCAGGAAGGCCACGGCGCCGCCGGCAAGGTGATCCAGGCCTTCGGCGAGGTGGTGATCGGCGGCAATTACGTGGTCGGTGCGGTGGTCTTCGCCATCCTCATGATCATCAACTTCGTGGTGGTGACCAAGGGCGCCGGGCGTATCTCGGAAGTGAGCGCGCGCTTCACCCTCGACGCCATGCCCGGCAAGCAGATGGCGATCGACGCCGACCTCAACGCTGGCCTCATCGACCAGGCCCAGGCCAAGCACCGTCGTGCCGAGGTGGCCCAGGAGGCCGAGTTCTACGGTTCGATGGACGGTGCCAGCAAGTTCGTGCGCGGTGACGCCATCGCCGGCTTGCTGATCCTGTTCATCAACCTGATCGGTGGCATGCTGATCGGCATGCTGCAGCATGGCATGAGCTTCGGCGATGCCGGCAAGGTGTACGCCCTGCTGACCATCGGTGACGGTTTGGTGGCGCAATTGCCATCACTGCTGTTGTCGACCGCTGCGGCGATCATGGTCACCCGCGCCTCGGGCTCGGAGGACATGGGCAAACTGATCAACCGGCAGATGTTCGACTCGCCCAAGGCGTTGGCGGTATCGGCGGGGTTGATGATTGTCATGGGGCTGGTGCCGGGCATGCCGCACGTCGCCTTCATCGGCCTGGGTCTGCTGGCCGGTGGCGGGGCTTATCTTGTATGGAAGAAACAACAGAAGGCCAAGGCCCAGGCCTTGCAGGAGGCGCAGCGCCAGCAAGACCTGCTGCCTTCGCCGCAGCGGGCGCTGGAAACCAAGGAGCTGGGCTGGGACGATGTGACACCGATCGACATGATCGGCCTGGAAGTCGGCTACCGGCTGATCCCCCTGGTGGACCGCAACCAGGGTGGTCAGTTGCTGGCGCGAATCAAGGGCGTGCGCAAGAAGCTGTCGCAGGACCTGGGCTTCCTCATGCCCACGGTGCATATCCGCGACAACCTTGACCTGCAACCCAGCGCCTATCGCCTGACGCTGATGGGGGTGATCCTGGCGGAGGCCGAGATCTACCCGGACCGCGAGCTGGCGATCAACCCGGGGCAGGTGTTCGGCACCCTCAACGGCATTGCCGCACGTGACCCGGCGTTTGGCCTGGAGGCGGTGTGGATCGACGTGGGCCAGCGCTCGCAGGCGCAGTCGCTGGGCTACACCGTGGTCGATGCCAGTACGGTAGTGGCCACCCACCTCAACCAGATCCTGCAGAAGCACTGCCATGAACTGATTGGCCACGAAGAGGTCCAGCAACTGTTGCAGGTGTTGGCCAAGGCTTCGCCTAAACTTGCAGAAGAACTGGTGCCGGGTGTCATTTCCTTGTCGGGGCTACTCAAGGTCTTGCAGGCCCTGTTGTCGGAACAGGTACCCGTGCGCGATATTCGCAGTATTGCCGAAGCAATCGCGAACAACGCTGGCAAGAGTCAAGATACCGCCGCGCTGGTTGCGGCGGTGCGCGTCGGATTGTGTCGCGCCATCGTGCAAAGCATTGTCGGCGTTGAGTCGGAGCTCCCGGTGATCACCCTGGAGCCAAGGTTGGAACAGATTTTGCTCAATAGTCTGCAACGCGCCGGGCAAGGCCAGGAAGACGGTGTTCTTCTGGAACCGAGCATGGCCGAAAAGCTGCAACGTTCGCTGATCGAAGCGGCCCAGCGCCAGGAAATGCAGGGCCAGCCGGCCATTCTGCTGGTCGCCGGCCCGATCCGCGCCATGCTGTCGCGTTTCGGTCGCCTGGCTGTACCGAATTTGCATGTGCTGGCGTATCAGGAAATACCGGACAACAAGCAAGTCACCATCGTTGCCACCGTGGGCCCTAACGGCTGAGGTAGTGGATAATGCAAGTTAAGCGATTTTTCGCCGCCGATATGCGTCAGGCCATGAAACTGGTCCGTGATGAGCTGGGCGCCGATGCCGCGATCATTGGCAACCGTCGCATTGCCGGTGGTGTCGAGCTGACGGCCGCGCTGGACTACAAGCTGTCCGCCCTGGCCCCGCGCGTGCCCAATGCCGAGCTGGAAGAAGAGCTGCGCAAGACCCACACGCGCATTGCCACGGCCCAGGCCGAGCTGGGCCACCGCCAGGACAGCAGCGATAACAACCGCCAATTGTTCGCCGGGCAGTCGCTGACCGCTGCCGAGCCGCTGGTCGAGCCCCATGTCGAGGCTCCACAGGCGGCGGCCGCCACGGCGCCGGCGCCCGTTGACCCGCGCCTGTTCGATGCCATGCGCTCCGAACTGTCGGGCCTGCGCGAACTGCTGGAAGTGCAGCTCGGCTCGCTGGCCTGGACCCAGCTGCAGGGCAGCAAGCCACAACAGGCCAACATCTGGCGGCGCCTGCAGCGCATTGGCCTGTCCGGGCCGATTGCCCGCGAGTTGCTGGAGCTGACCGCCGAAATCGAAGAGCCACGCCATGCCTGGCGCATGTTGCTGGCGCACTTGGCGCGCATGATCGAAATTCCTGAGGTAGAGCCGATCGAAGAAGGCGGTGTGATCGCCATGGTCGGCCCGGCCGGCATGGGCAAGACCACCACCCTGGCCAAGCTGGCGGCGCGCTACGTGCTCAAGTACGGCGCGCAGAACATGGCGCTGGTGAGCATGGACAGCTTCCGCATCGGTGCCCAGGAGCAGCTCAAGACCCTTGGCCGCATCCTCAATGTCCCGGTCACCTACGTCGACCCAGGCCAGTCGCTGGCGGCAGCGCTGGAGCCGCTGCTGCGCAAGCGTGTGGTGCTGATCGACACCGCCGGCCTGCAGGCCAGCGACCCGGCCCTGCGCATGCAGCTGGAAACCCTGGCCGGCCGTGGCATCGCCGCCAAGAATTACCTGGTACTGGCCACCACCAGCCAGAAGCAGGTGCTGACCGCCGCCTACCACAGCTACAAGCGCTGTGGCCTGGCCGGCTGCATCCTGACCAAGCTCGATGAAACGGCAAGCCTTGGCGATGTGCTGAGCCTTGCCATCAGTCATGATTTGCCTGTGGCCTATCTTACCGACGGCCCGCGCATTCCTGACGACCTGCACCTGCCGCGGGGGCACCAGCTGGTGTCCCGCGCGGTCAATGTGCAGCAGCAGGAGGAGCCCAGCGAAGAGGCAATGGCCGACATGTTCGCTGATCTCTACCACAACCCACGGCGAGCGGGTTGAGTATGAAACGTGTGCAAAGTAGCTATGCCAAGGGGTACGCAGAATTGCCCTACGTGTGGCCTGGGTCCCAGCGATACAAGGTAAATTACAAACATGGGTAGCATGCATCCCGTACAGGTGATCGCCGTGACCGGTGGCAAAGGTGGCGTCGGCAAGACTAACGTTTCAGTGAACCTGTCCCTGGCGTTGGCCGAACTCGGCCGCAGGGTCATGTTGCTGGATGCCGACCTGGGCCTGGCCAATGTCGACGTGTTGCTGGGCCTGACGCCCAAACGGACCCTGGCCGATGTCATCGAAGGGCGCTGCGAGCTGCGTGACGTGATATTGCAGGGCCCTGGTGGTGTGCGCATCGTACCGGCTGCCTCCGGTACGCAGAGCATGGTTCACCTGGCGCCGGCCCAGCATGCCGGGCTGATCCAGGCGTTCAGCGAAGTCGGCGACAACCTCGATGTCCTGGTCATCGATACCGCTGCGGGTATCGGTGAGTCGGTCGTCAGCTTTGTCCGTGCCGCCCAGGAAGTGCTGCTGGTGGTGTGCGACGAGCCGACCTCGATCACCGATGCCTACGCGCTGATCAAGCTGCTCAACCGTGACTACGGCATGAACCGCTTCCGCGTGCTGGCCAACATGGCCCAGAGCCCTCAGGAAGGGCGCAACCTGTTTGCCAAGCTGACCAAGGTTACCGACCGTTTCCTGGATGTCGCCCTGCAGTACGTAGGCGCCGTGCCCTACGACGAGTGCGTGCGCAAGGCGGTGCAGAAGCAGCGTGCCGTTTACGAAGCCTTCCCACGCTCCAAGTGCGCGCTGGCCTTCAAGGCGATTGCCCAGAAGGTCGACAGCTGGCCGCTGCCGGCCAACCCACGTGGCCACCTGGAGTTCTTCGTCGAGCGCCTGGTGCAGCCGACCAGCGCGGGACCGGTGCTATGAACGCCAGCGGGTTCAAGATGTACAGCCGGGCGGCGAAAGACGCCCAGTACGAGTTGATCGAACGCTACGCCCCCCTGGTCAAGCGCATCGCCTACCACCTGTTGGCGCGGTTGCCGGCCAACGTGCAGGTCGAGGACCTGATCCAGGCCGGCATGATCGGCTTGCTGGAAGTGGCCAACAAGTACGACGCCAGCAAGGGCGCCAGCTTCGAAACCTATGCCGGCATTCGTATCCGCGGTGCCATGCTCGACGAAGTGCGCAAAGGCGACTGGGCACCCCGTTCGGTGCACCGCAACACCCGTATGGTCAGCGACGCGATGCGCGCCGTGGAGGCCAGAACCGGCCGTGACGCTAAAGATCATGAAGTTGCTGCCGAACTCCAATTGAGCCTCGACGATTACTACGCGATCCTCAACGATACCTTGGGCAGCCGTTTGTTCAGCTTCGATGACCTGCTGCAGGACGGTGAACACGAAGGGCTGCATGAAGACGGCGCCAGCGGCCAGGTCGAACCTGCCCGGGGCCTCGAGGAGGAGCGCTTCCAGCTAGCCCTGACCGAGGCCATCGCCAACCTGCCCGAGCGTGAACGCCTGGTGCTGGCGTTGTACTACGACGAAGAGCTCAACCTCAAGGAGATCGGTGAGGTGCTGGGGGTCAGCGAGTCGCGGGTCAGCCAGTTGCACAGCCAGTGTGCCGCGCGTCTGCGTAGCCGCCTGGGGGAATGGCGGGCGCGCTGAGCCTGCTGGGGTTGCGGCTGTTTCCACGCGGTTTTCCACGTTGTACCGAATTGATTGAATGCGCGCTCGGGGCCGAGCGCGTTTGAGACTGCTTGGAGGTCTACTTGAACAAAGACATGAAAATCCTCATCGTTGACGACTTTTCGACGATGCGGCGGATCATCAAGAACCTGTTGCGTGACCTGGGCTTCACCAACACCGAAGAAGCCGACGACGGCACCACGGCGCTGCCGATGCTGGAAAACGGCCATTACGACTTCCTGGTGACCGACTGGAACATGCCTGGCATGTCCGGCATCGACCTGCTGCGCAAGGTGCGTGCCCACGACCGGCTGAAAACCATGCCCGTGCTGATGGTGACTGCCGAAGCCAAGCGCGACCAGATCATTGAAGCGGCCCAGGCCGGCGTCAATGGTTACGTGGTCAAGCCGTTCACGGCGCAGGTGCTCAAAGAAAAGATCGAGAAGATCTTCGAACGCGTCAACGGCTGAGTCACGTCAGGGGGCGCGCCATGGATTCATCACATAACTCTTTGGGCGAGTTCGAATCGACCCTGAAGAAACATGCCCAGGAGTTGGTCGAAAGCCTGGAGCGGGGCCGTTTCGGCGAGGCGGTGCAGCTGATTCACGAGCTGAACCAGACCCGCGACCGCGGCCTGTACCAGGAAGTCGGCAAGCTGACCCGCGAGCTGCACAGTGCCATCGTCAGTTTCCAGATCGACCCGACCATACCGCAGGCCGAAGAGGTGTCGCAGATTACCGATGCCACCGAGCGCCTGTCCTATGTGGTCAAGCTCACGGAAGGCGCGGCCAACCGCACCATGGACCTGGTCGAGGCAAGCACCCCGGTGCTCAACGACCTGGCCAGCGAGGCCAAGGCCCTGAGCACCGACTGGCAGCGCTTCATGCGCCGCGAAGTGGCGGCGGAAGAATTTCGCGACCTGGTCAAGCGGGTCGACAGTTTCCTCACGCACAGCGCCGAAGGCAACCGCAAGGTCGCCGGCCACCTCAATGACATTCTGCTGGCCCAGGACTATCAGGACCTGACCGGGCAGGTGATCAAGCGCGTCACCAACCTGGTGACCGAAGTGGAAAGCAACCTGCTCAAGTTGGTGCTGATGGCCAGTCAGGTCGACCGCTTTGCGGGCATTCAGCATGACCACGATCAATTGCGCGCAGAAAAAGATCGAGAAAAACATCCGACTCGGGGTGAAGGTCCGCAGATTCATGCCGATAAGCGTGAAGACGTCGTGTCCGGCCAGGACGACGTCGATGATCTGCTGTCCAGCCTGGGTTTTTAAGGAGCACCTTTGATGAGCTTCGGCGCCGATGAAGAAATCCTCCAGGATTTCCTGGTAGAAGCCGGCGAAATTCTTGAGCAACTGTCCGAGCAATTGGTCGAGCTGGAAAGCCGGCCCGACGATGCTGACCTGCTCAATGCGATCTTTCGCGGTTTCCACACTGTAAAAGGGGGCGCCGGCTTCCTCCAGCTGAACGAGCTGGTGGAGTGCTGCCATATCGCCGAGAACGTGTTCGACGTGCTGCGCAAAGGTGAGCGTCGGGTTGACGCGGAGCTGATGGACGTAGTGCTCGAGGCACTGGACACGGTCAACAGCATGTTTGGCCAGGTGCGCGAGCGCGCTGAAGTCACGCCGGCAACCCCCGAGCTGCTGGCGGCCTTGGCGCGCCTTGCCGAGCCGGGTGCGGCGCAACCGCAGGGTGGCGAAGAAGCGGTGGTGCCGGTGGCTGCCGCGGCACCGGTGGTGGACCAGGAGCAGCACCAGGACATCACCGACAGCGAGTTCGAGCAGTTGCTCGATTCGCTCGATGCGGTCAAGGCACAAGCTGCGGCCGAGGAACAGCTCCAAGGCGAGAGCGTGAGTGGTGGCGGTGATGAAATCACCGATGCCGAGTTCGAATCGCTGCTCGACCAGTTGCATGGCAAAGGCCAGTTCACTGCCGAAGTTGCAGCGCCGGCTGCTGCCGTCAGCCACGAAGCGGCCAGTGACGAAATCACCGATGCCGAATTCGAGTCGCTGCTCGACCAGTTGCATGGCAAAGGCACCTTCCAGGCCGACGCCCTGCCTGCCGCCAAGGCGGCACCTGCCGAGGTGGCGCCTGACAGCACCGCCAGCGCCACCAGCGACGAAATCAGCGAGCATGAATTCGAAGCGCTGCTGGACCAGTTGCATGGCAAGGGCAAATTCGGCGGTGACGTCGCTGCAGTCCAGGCACCGCCTGCGGCCAAGGCGCCGGCAGCGGCCAAGCCGCAAAGCCCGGCTGCCGCCAAGCCAGCTGCGGCTCCTGCACCTGCGCCAGCGCCCGCGGCTGCGAGCAAACCTGCTGCAGCTGCGCGCACGCCGGCCCCGGTCGCCGACAAGCATGCGGTCAGCGAAGCGGAAACCACCGTACGCGTCGACACGGCGCGCCTGGACGAGATCATGAACATGGTCGGCGAGCTGGTGCTGGTGCGTAACCGTCTGGTGCGCCTGGGCCTGAACAGCGGCGACGAGGCCATGTCCAAGGCCGTGTCCAACCTCGACGTGGTCACCGCCGACCTGCAGACCGCGGTGATGAAAACCCGCATGCAGCCGATCAAGAAAGTGTTCGGCCGCTTCCCGCGCCTGGTTCGCGACCTGGCGCGCCAGTTAAAGAAAGAGATCAACCTTGAGCTGGTCGGTGAAGAAACCGACCTCGACAAGAACCTGGTCGAAGCCCTGGCCGACCCGTTGGTGCACTTGGTGCGCAACGCCGTCGACCATGGTATCGAGATGCCCGATGAGCGCGATGCCGCAGGCAAGCCGCGCACGGGCCGCGTGGTGCTTTCGGCGGAGCAGGAAGGCGACCACATCCTGTTGTCGATTTCCGACGACGGCAAGGGCATGGACCCGAACATCCTGCGGGCCAAGGCGGTGGAGAAGGGCCTGATGGACAAGGACGCCGCCGAGCGTCTGAGCGAGTCGGACTGCTACAACCTGATCTTCGCCCCGGGGTTCTCGACCAAGACCGAGATTTCCGACGTGTCCGGGCGTGGCGTGGGCATGGACGTGGTGAAGACCAAGATCTCCCAGCTCAACGGTTCGATCAACATCTTCTCGGCCAAGGGCCAGGGCTCGAAGATCGTCATCAAGGTGCCGCTGACCCTGGCGATCATGCCCACCCTGATGGTGATGCTGGGCAACCAGGCATTCGCCTTCCCGCTGGTCAACGTCAACGAGATCTTCCACCTCGACCTGTCGCGTACCAATGTGGTCGATGGCCAGGAAGTCGTGATCGTGCGCGACAAGGCACTGCCGTTGTTCTACCTCAAGCGCTGGCTGGTGCAAGGCCAGGTGCACGAAGAGCAGCACGAGGGCCACGTGGTGATCCTGTCGGTCGGCACCCAGCGCATCGGCTTTGTCGTCGATCAACTGGTGGGCCAGGAAGAAGTGGTAATCAAGCCGCTGGGCAAGATGCTGCAAGGTACCCCGGGCATGTCCGGGGCCACCATTACCGGTGACGGTCGTATTGCGTTGATTCTCGACGTCCCGAGCATGCTCAAGCGTTACGCCGCGCGGCGTATTTGATTTCGGTGGCGCACCTTGGCAGGTCGCGCCGCCTAATGGAGTGTTTATGGCAGTCAAGGTCCTGGTGGTGGATGATTCCGGTTTCTTCCGCCGCCGCGTCTCGGAGATCCTCTCGGCGGATCCGACGATCCAGGTAGTAGGTACCGCGACCAACGGCAAGGAAGCGATTGACCAGGCGCTGGCGCTCAAGCCCGATGTCATCACCATGGACTATGAAATGCCCATGATGGATGGCATCACTGCGGTGCGGCACATCATGCAGCGCTGCCCGACGCCGGTGTTGATGTTTTCCTCGCTGACCCATGAGGGCGCCCGGGTCACCCTCGATGCGCTGGACGCGGGGGCGGTGGACTACCTGCCGAAGAACTTCGAGGACATTTCGCGCAACCCCGACAAGGTCAAGCAACTGCTGTGCGAGAAAGTGCATACGCTGGCGCGCAGCAACCGCCGGTTTGGCAGTTACGCCAGCCCTGCGCCGGCCGCAACGCCGGCACCTGCCAGCAGCCACGTGCCGGCAGCGGGCGTGGGCAGCCCGGCAGCGGCGCGCAGTGCGCTGCCGGCCCGCGCCCCGGCAGCCGCGCCCGCTGCGGCTGCGGCGCCTAAACGCAAGCCGTACAAACTGGTGGCCATCGGTACCTCCACCGGCGGCCCGGTAGCCCTGCAGCGGGTGTTGACCCAACTGCCGGCCAACTTCCCTGCACCGATCGTGCTGATCCAGCACATGCCGGCTGCGTTCACCAAGGCGTTTGCCGAACGCCTGGACAAACTGTGCCGCATCAGCGTCAAGGAAGCCGAGGACGGTGACATGCTGCGCCCGGGCCTGGCCCTGCTGGCCCCGGGTGGCAAGCAGATGATGGTCGATGGCCGTGGCACGGTGAAGATCCTGCCGGGCGACGAGCGCCTGAACTACAAGCCGTGCGTGGACATCACCTTTGGCTCGGCGGCCAAGTCATATGGCGACAAGGTGCTGTCGGTGGTGCTGACCGGCATGGGTGCCGATGGCCGTGAAGGTGCGCGCCTGCTCAAGCAGGGCGGCAGTACGGTGTGGGCCCAGGATGAAGCCAGCTGTGTGATCTATGGCATGCCCATGGCCATCGTCAAGGCCAACCTGGCCGACGCGGTGTATAGCCTGGACGAGATCGGCAAGCACCTGGTAGAGGCCTGCGTCTGATGGACGTGCTGAGCCTGATCGGCCTGATCCTCGCCTTCGTTGCCATTGTCGGTGGCAACTTCCTCGAGGGTGGCCATGTCGGTGCCCTGGTCAACGGGCCGGCGGCACTGATCGTGCTGGGCGGCACCTTGGCGGCAGCACTGCTGCAGTCACCGCTGGCCTCGTTCAAGCGGGCCCTGCAGATTCTGCGCTGGATCCTGTTCCCGCCCAGGGTCGACCTGGCGGGTGGCATCGACCGGGTGGTGAACTGGAGCCTGACGGCGCGCAAGGAAGGCTTGCTGGGCCTGGAAGGGGTGGCCGACAGCGAGCCCGACCCGTATGCGCGCAAAGGCTTGCAGCTGCTGGTCGATGGCGCCGAGCCAGAAGCCATTCGCAGTATCCTCGAAGTCGATTTCCTGACCCAGGAAAGCCGCGATATCCAGGCGGCCAAGGTGTTCGAGAGCATGGGCGGTTACGCCCCTACCATCGGCATCATCGGTGCGGTCATGGGCCTGATCCACGTGATGGGCAACCTGGCCGACCCGTCGCAACTGGGCAATGGCATCGCCGTGGCCTTCGTCGCCACCATCTACGGTGTGGCCAGCGCCAACCTGGTCCTGCTGCCGATCGCCAACAAGCTCAAGGCCGTGGTCATGCGCCAGTCGCGCTACCGCGAAATGCTGCTCGAAGGCCTGTTGTCGATTGCCGAGGGTGAAAACCCGCGCTCCATCGAGCTGAAGCTGCAAGGCTTCATGGAGTAACCCATGCGCCGCCGCCGTCATACCGAGGAACACGAAAACCACGAACGCTGGCTGGTGTCATACGCCGACTTCATTACCTTGCTGTTCGCATTTTTTGTGGTGATGTACTCGATTTCGTCGATCAACGAGGGCAAGTACAAGGTCATTTCCCAGGCGCTGCTCGGGGTGTTCAACGACCCTGAGCGCAGCATGAAACCCATCCCCGTGGGCGAGGAAAAGCCATTGACCGTGCGCCCGGCCGAGCCGCTGGTCAACGACAGCGAGCAGACCGAAGCGGGCCTTGCGGCAACCAATACCGACCCGCTGAAGACCATCAGCGATGACGTGCGCGATGCCTTTGGCGACCTGATCAAAAGCAACCAGATGACCGTGCGCGGCAACGAACTGTGGATCGAGATCGAGCTCAATTCATCGCTGTTGTTCGGCAGTGGCGATGCCATGCCCAGTGACAAGGCGTTCGCCATCATCGAGAAGGTGGCCGATATTCTCAAGCCGTTCGCCAACCCGGTGCATGTCGAGGGTTTCACCGACAACCTGCCGATCCGCACCGCGCAGTACCCGACCAACTGGGAGCTGTCGTCGGCGCGGGCGGCGAGCATTGTGCGCCTGCTGGCCATGGAGGGGGTGAACCCGGCCCGCATGGCCTCGGTCGGCTATGGCGAGTACCAGCCGGTGGCCAGCAATGACACCGCCGATGGCCGCGCGCGCAACCGGCGGGTGGTGTTGGTGATTTCCCGTAACCTGGAAGTGCGCCGCAGCCTGACGGGCTCGGGCAGCGCCAATGCAACACCGGATGCTGCCCTTCGCCGGGCTGGCACACAAAGTGCACCGGCTACGCCAGCAACGGTGGCGGGGCAGTGATTCGTCAATTCTCTGGCACTGCTACAAGCACAATTTTGACTGTGACGCCGTCCCCTGTGGGAGCGGGCGGGCCCGCGAAGCAGGCGACGCGGTGATTGGCACCGGCTTCGCCGGTGTTCGCGGGCTCGCCCGCTGCCACATCGATCGCACGCGCTTTCAAATCAATACATAGAGTTTGCTTGATGAGAGTCTGGGCAGTAGCCAATCAAAAAGGTGGCGTCGGCAAGACCACCACGACCATCGCTTTGGCCGGCCTGCTGGCCGAGGCCGGCAAGCGCGTGGTCGTCGTCGACCTGGACCCGCACGGTTCGATGACCAGTTACTTCGGCCACAACCCTGATGCCCTCGAGCACAGTTGCTACGACCTGTTCCTGCACAAAGGCAGCGTGCCTGAGGGCTTGCCGGGGCAACTGCTGCTGCCCACCAGCGACGAGCGGATTTCGCTGTTGCCGTCGAGCACCGCGCTGGCCGTGCTGGAGCGCCAGTCGCCGGGGCAGAATGGCCTGGGCCTGGTGATCGCCAAGAGTCTGGCGCAGTTGTGGCAGGATTTCGACTTTGCCTTGATCGACAGCCCACCCTTGCTCGGCGTGCTGATGGTCAATGCCCTGGCCGCCAGCCAGCAGTTGGTGGTCCCGGTGCAAACCGAGTTTCTTGCGGTGAAGGGGCTTGAGCGCATGGTCGCGACCCTGGCCATGGTCAACCGGTCACGCAAGCAGGCGCTGCCGTACCAGATCGTGCCGACGCTGTTCGACCGCCGCACCCAGGCCTCGCTGGGCACCCTCAAGCTGCTGCGTGACACCTACGGCCAGCATGTATGGCAGGGCTACATCCCGGTCGATACGCGCCTGCGCGACGCCAGCCGCAAGGGCGTGACGCCCTCGCAGTTCGACGCCAAGAGCCGTGGGCTGGTCGCCTACCGGGCACTGCTCAAGCACCTGTTGACCTACAAACCCGCAGCGCAGGTGGCCTGATGACCCAGACCCGGTACACCGGCACCCGGCCACAGATGGTCTTGCAGTCGTATCTGGATGGCCTGCTGCAGGAGGCCACCGAAGACGAGGCGCTGTTGCAGCCCCCCGTGGAGCCCGCTGCAGCCGATGAGTTTGCTGAAGCCGTGCGCGAGGAGCAGGCCCGCGATGCCCGCCAGCCGCAACCTGCCGAACCGCTCGTGGCCGTTGCCCGCCCTGCGCCTCGGCCTTTCGCCGAACCCCGCCTGGCGGTGTTGCCCAGCGTGATGCCGGTAGACCCGCCGGTGGTGACGGTGGTGGAGCAGGAGGTGGTGGCCGAGGCGGCCATTCCAGTGCTGGTCGAAGCGCATGCGCTGGAACCGGCACTGCCACTGGTCGACGTGCACCTGCCAGCGCCGCCCGTGCCACCGGCCACTGTCGACGGCCGCCCGGCCTGGGCCGCCGAACCCTTCGAATGCCTGTTGTTCGATGTCGCCGGCCTGACCCTGGCCGTACCGCTGGTGTGCCTGGGCTCGATCTACACCCTGGCCGGCCAGGAGCTGACACCGCTGTTCGGTCAGCCCGAATGGTTCCTTGGCATCCTCACCTGCCAGGCGGGCAACCTCAAGGTCCTGGATACGGCGCGCTGGGTGATGCCCGACCGCTACCGCGACGATTTCCGCCAGGGCCTGCAGTACGTGATTTCGGTGCAGGGCTACGAATGGGGGCTGGCCGTGCACCAGGTCAGCCGTTCGTTGCGCCTGGACCCGTCGGAAATCAAGTGGCGCAGCCAGCGTGGCCAGCGCCCGTGGTTGGCCGGCACGGTTATTGAACACATGTGTGCATT
Organism: Pseudomonas juntendi; assembly: GCF_009932375.1. Lineage (GTDB taxonomy): Bacteria > Pseudomonadota > Gammaproteobacteria > Pseudomonadales > Pseudomonadaceae > Aquipseudomonas > Aquipseudomonas juntendi. The sequence goes on along the minus strand of NZ_BLJG01000018.1, from coordinate 25,410 downwards.
GCTCGACGTTGCCGCGCTGGCCGAGCTGATCGCCAGCGGCGCGGTCAAGCAACTGCACGACAAACAAATGACACCGAACACAACCGCCAGAAAGCGGATTTAGAGGGCTAGGGGAATGAAAAAGTCGTCTGCACAAGGTTCTGAAGATCCAATCCTGCAGTGGGTAACCTTCCGGCTGGACAACGAGTCCTACGGCATCAACGTGATGCAGGTGCAGGAAGTGCTGCGTTACACCGAGATCGCGCCGGTGCCGGGTGCGCCCAGCTATGTGCTGGGTATCATCAACCTGCGTGGCAACGTGGTAACGGTGATCGATACCCGCCAGCGCTTTGGCCTGATGCCGACCGAAGTCACCGACAACACCCGTATCGTCATCATCGAGGCCGACAAGCAAGTGGTCGGTATCCTGGTCGACAGCGTGGCCGAGGTGGTCTACCTGCGCCAGTCGGAAATCGAAACCGCGCCGAACGTGGGTAACGAGGAGTCGGCCAAGTTCATCCAGGGCGTGTGCAACAAGAACGGCGAGCTGCTGATCCTGGTCGAACTGGACAAGATGATGACTGAGGAAGAGTGGTCCGAGCTGGAGAACATCTGAGTTGATCTTCGAGGTTGCGGTAATCTTTCTGGCGTTGCTGTGGGCCTTGAGCCTCTGGTTCTTCCTCAACTACAGCAAACGCCAGCGCGAAGTGGCCGCGCAGCAGGCCGTGGGCGATGCCTTGCGCGACCAGCGCATCAAGGACCTCGCCAAACGCCTGGATGACTACCAGAACGTCACGGTGCGCATGGGGGACGCGCTGCACGAGCTGAACGTGGCGGTTGCCCCCTTGCCGGACCGGATCCAGCAACTGGAGCAACGCGACCCTCATAACGTGACGTTCTCCCAGGCAGCCAAGCTGGTCGGCATGGGCGCCAGCATCGCCGAGCTGACCGAGAGCTGCGGCCTGACCCAGGCCGAGGCAGAGCTGATGAGCAAGCTGCACCGTAGCGACTGAGCCTGGCGGGCCGCTTCAAGGCCCGCTCAGGCCTGCGCCCAGGCTCAGGTCTGGACCCAGGAGTGATTGCCGCCGACCGTGGCGATGCGGTTGAGCGGCAATTGCTGGTGCACGGCCTCCCTCAACGCGCTGGTGTTGATGAAGGTGGCGGTATTGATGCGCGGGATGTTGTACAGGTTGACCATCTGGCGCAAGGTTGCGAGGTTGGGCAATTGCTGGTCGATCACGTCGCTGAGCAGGCGGGGGCCGGTCAGGTAGCTCAGGCGGCTGGCATAACGGTAGAAGTTCGAGGGGTCTTCGGCCAGGCTGGGCCTGTGGTCATAGAAGTCCGAATGCAGGCGGAAGCGTGCGTGCATTTCCTCGCTGATCGCCTCCAGGGTCGGGTTGCCAGGGTGGCTACCGATCTGGCTGGTGTTGTACAGGCAGTTCATGCTCAGTTTCTCGTTGGCCATCGGCGGCGCCAGCAGCAAGCCATCTGCCGGGATGCACAGCGCTACGTCTTGAATCGCTTCGGTGGGCCTTGCCGGCGGTTCCCCCACCTGGGGTTGCCCGGCCTTGCCTGGCACCCGTAGCGTGTCGTCGACGTCCATGTACAGCCCCCCTTCATGGTGCAGCAGCGGGTAGCGCAGCACATCGCTTGCCGACGCATAGTTGGTGGCCACGCCACCATTGCCGTCCAGGGCCGCGTCGTACTGGGCATAGTACTTGGTCTGCTGGAATGCCCTGAAGAACGCTTGCTCTTCCAGGGGTAGCACCTGCAGCCCCGGCGCCTGTTCGGCCAGCAGGCGCAGGTTTTCTTCGTAAGCGCCAGGGTTGGCCGTGGACAGGAACAGGTGCAGGCTGTAATCACTGTTTTCCAGCGCCGCGACATTGTGGGCAAGGTTGCTCAGCAAGGCCGGGCGCAAGGTCTTGTCACCTACCCAGAGGCAGGAAATCCGCTTGGGGATGGGCAAGCTGTTGGCGGGGGCGTGTGGGATTTCACCCGGCAGCACCAGGTCGATACCCAGCGCGCGCAGAGTGGCGGTGCGCATCGCATCGGTGACTACGCGCTCGCGGGGCTCGGGTACCAGGCCGCGAGCATCAGGGCTTGCCACGTAGCCAACGGGCTCAACGTCGTTGATGTCCTCGTCCAGGATGAAGGCATCCCGTTCAAGGTCATACACCACCTCCTTGATGTAGTCGTCGATCACCGATTCCAGGGTGTCCGGCATGCCGTTGTACCTCGGCCTGCGGATCACGGCGTCGGCGGTGAGCGGGTCGGCCTGCGGCAGCGGCGGGATCGGTTCGCAGATATGGAAGTAGGGCGCACCTTCGGGCGCCGGGGCTAGCAATACGGGGGGGCGCACCGGGCTCATTGGGTAACCGATCTGGTCGTTGAGCCGAATCGGCGGCACGAAGCCATCGCTTTTGAACGCGAACAGTGCCGAGGCTTTGGCCGCCCCAGTCAACAGCAATGGCACAGCATTGAACAGCCCCCAGGTGATGTTGGCGACACCGTCCTGCCGTGCCTGCAGGGTCTTGCCATTGATCGCCTCATCCAGGCCAAGGCCCAACTGCGCAATGCCGCCGAGCGCCAACACCGGCGCCAGCCCGGGCACCACCAGGCACAGCGGTGCCAGCAAGTTGAGGGTGGTGAGCAGGTAGCCCCGCCACTTGGCTTTGCTGACCTGGCTGTCGCTGGTGATGATGAAGTCGGCGTCATCGAAGCTGCGTTGGCGTTGGCGCTCGGCCAGCGCCTGGAACAAGTCGCCGGTGATCCTCGGGTTGTAGCGGCTCGGCCGGTAGTTGACATAGGTGCGCGGCGGCCAGATACCGTCGTTGTTGAACATGCCGTGCTCCGGTGGCAAGGCGTGGCGCCGGGGATATTCGGCCAGTCCATCGAGTGCGGTATCCAACCCGCTGAAATCCACGCCCTGCGGCCTGTCGGCCAGGCGGAAATGCTGTTTCAGGGCTTCACGCTTGAGCGGGTCTTTGCATTGCTCGCCAATCCAGTCTTTCAGCGCGTTTTCACTGGCGAACTCCAGCAAGGGTGAACTGTTGCCAGGTATGTAGAGCACTGTCAGGTCCGTGCCTGGGTTGCACAGGTACAGCAGGTCGGTGGCGGCGTAGCCATAGATGCTCAGGGTGCTCATGCGCAGCTTGTCGACCCGCGGCATCAAATCGGCCGCTTGCCACAGCAGTTTACGTGCGGCTTCGCTGAGGCTGCCTTCGCTGACCTGCTTGTTGCAGGCGGCAATGAAATTGAGCTTGCACGCCAGGCGATGGGCGCCCATATGGTCGCGCCAGTAGGTGTGCAGGGTATTCTTGAAGGGTGCCTGGAAGTCCAGGTTCTCGATGAACTGCTGGAAGCTTTCGGCGGCTATCGGCACATGGGTGGTGGCGTCGTAGCGCGCTGGTTCGGTGCGGTGGAACAGCCCGTTGAACACCGAAAACTCGGCGCCATAGTGGTTGAAACCCCGGGCGGGCAGGGCGTTGACGATCTGCACCGGGCTTTCTGGCAAGGTGCCAGCCCAGGGCGCACGGAACAAGGCGCCGAACAGGTCGTTATTGCTTTCGCCCTGCCAGTTGCTGAGCACGGCCTGGGTCAGGCTGACGCATTGCCTGACCTCTGCCAGGCTGCCGCCTTTGTGGTCGGAACGGTAGTGCAGGGTCACCACATCGACCCGGTCGGGGTCGAGGTCGTGGCCCTGCTCGGCGAACCATTGCCTGACGGCCTGACTGGCCTGCCGATCGGGCCGAGGGACATGGTTCAGATGATCGCGGACATAGTGCACGCCAGTGGCGTTGATCCCGGTAGTGCGCATCGTGGTTACCTTGCGTGAGTGGGTGCTGCAAGGTTGCTGGATCACGCTGCACGCCAGTGGTAGATAACTACATACGCCCGCTGTCACCCTTCAGTTCTGTTCCCAGCTATGTGCCCGGCCGGCCTCGAAGAAACGGTCGAGCGGCACATGCTCACGGATCAGTCGGGTCAACTGGCTGGTGTCCAGGGCGCCGTGAATGTCGTAGATGGGGGAAACCAGCAGCCTGCACATTTCGCGCAGCTGCCGTAGCCAGGGCAGGCGCGCGTCGATCACGTCATTGAGTACCCCCGGTCCGCTCAAGCGGCTGAGGCGGCGGGCGTAAGCATTGAAGGCCACAGGGTTGAAGACCCGGTCGGGCCGTTCGGTGTAGAACGTCGGGTCTTGCTGGAAGCGTTGCAGGATCGCCTCGGAAATGGCGTCCAGGGTGGGATTGCCCGGGTGGCTGCCGATCATGCTGCTGTTGTACTGAATGTAGAAACCCAGTTGGTCATTGCTGACCGGGGGGTACAGAAGCAAGCCATCGGCGGTCGTGCGCAAGGTCTGGCTGGCCAGCGGTGGGTTGCCTGGCCCCGAAGCGGCGTTGAGCAGCCGGTCGTCGGCATCCAGATAGAACCCACCGATCTGCTTGAGCATGCGGTAGCGCAGGATGTCGCTGGCCGAGCTGAAATTGGTGATGCCTGGGTTGGTGATCCCCAGCGCCGCCTGGTACTGGGCGAAATAGGGCGAGCTGGCGAACGCCTGGTAGAACGGTTGATCCTCGAGCGGCAGGACGCTCATGTGGAGTGTCCTGCTCCTGAGCAGCGTGAGGTTGGCGCTATAGGCCCTCGGGCTCTGCCGCGAAAGGAACAGTTGGTAGTGGTATCCACTGTCTTCCAGGGCTTCGGCATTGTGCACCAGCGCCTCCAGGAAAACCGGGGAAATGGCCTTGTCACCCACCCATAGACTGGAAACGATGCGCGGAATTGGCGTGCGCTCCAGGGTGTCGAAGTGCGTGTAGTCCATGGGGAGATCCAGCTGGATACCTAGCTGCCGTAGGGTGCCCATGCGCTGTGCGTCGGTGACGACCCGCTGGGCGTCGGCAATCCGCACCAGAGCTGCTGCCCCGCCGCTGTCGATTACCCAGCGCTCAGGCGTGGGCTGCCTGTGTTCAGAGAGCTTGATGAAACTGTCGGTGTGCAGGTCGTACACCACGGGTTGCGTCTTGATGCCCTGGGGCGCCTGGAATGTACCCTCGAAGTAGTGGCCCAGATTATCCCCCACGCGGGTCACCACTACCCTTTGCGAGCCTGTCGTTATCCGCACCGTGTCACGGAACGCCGCTTGTGCCGGTACCAGCTGCAACGCATCCGTTGGCACGCTTACATTGGCCGCTTCGCCCAGCACATCCGCCAACTGGGTCGGCCGTAGCAAACCTGGCAAACGGTAGTGGAACGCCTGGCTGGCGCGGGCGATGCCGATGGGCAAGGGCAAGGCATTGAACAGGCCGAAGACCTGGTTTTCGACCCCCTCGACCTTTTCGTCCAGCGAGTGGCCGTTGATCACCTGGTCCATGCCCAGGCTGAATTGCGCCACGCCGCCCACCACCATCACCGGCAGAAGCTCGGGTACCACCACGCATAAAGGCGCCAGCAGGCACTGGGCAACGTTCAGGTAGCTGCCCCAGTGCGTCTTGTTGACCTGGCGGTTGGTGATGACGCGGTAATCCAGGTCATCGTAGCTGCGCTGTTTCTGGCGATCGGCCAAGTGGTCGAACAGGTTACCTTCGATAGGCAAGCTGTGGGTGGGCGATCCGAATTCGATCGTCTCTTCAGGGTCCCATATGCCACTGGTGGCGAAGCCAGGTTGATCGTCGGGCAGGCGATGCGCCGCGGGATAGCAGCCCAGCCCTTTCAAGGCCGTGACGAGGCCGCTGAATTCCAGCCCGTCCGCCCAGTCCGCGGGCGAGAAGCATTGCTGCAGCCACTCGCGGCGGGTTGGGTCTTTGCATTGCTCGGCAAACCAGTGCTTGAGCGCAGACAGGTCCGGGAACTCGTGCAGGGGCGACGCGTTGCCCGGCAAATAAAGGACGACGGTGCTGCTGTCGTCGGCCTTTATGTAGATGATCGATGTACTGTGATAACCGTACACATTCAGCAGGCGGGTGGTTATCGCCCGCGTGTCCAGGGGCAAGAGGCCAGCGGCCTGCCAGGCCAGACGCCAGGCAGGGACACTCAGGCTACCCTCACTGACTTGGTTGTTGCAGGCGCTGATGAAGGCAATTTCCAGTGCGCGTGCGTAGTCTGTCCGGCTTTGCTGCCAATAGCTGTCCAGTTGCGCCTTCAGCCGTTCGTGCAGGTGTAAACCCCATACATAGTCCTGGAAGACTTCGGCGCGGATGGGCAGCAGTGTCGCCGGGCTGAGCTCCTTTTTCGGGGTACGCCGATACAGGCCGTTGAAGATCAGGTAGGACATCGCGTTGGAAAGCAGGGGGGGTGGCCGCATACGGTCGACAAATGTCACCTCATGCAGCGGCGCCATACCCGCCCAATCGCCAAAGTGGAATCCGCCACTGCCTGTACAGGGTTCTCCTTGCCAGTTGGCCAGCAGGGCGTCGGTCAGGCTGACGCGTTGAATCACCTTGGCCTGGGGGGGGAGCCAGGGCTGGCCTTCTTCGCGCTCTGCGTCCTGGTAGTGGAACGTGACGACGTCGATATCCGCGGGGGGCAGGAGCACACCGCGTTGCGCTAGCCAATCGCGCAAAAGCTTGTCGGCCAATGTGTCCGGGCGCGGCATCTGGGCCAGCGCACTGTGCAACAGGCGCTGTTTCATGGGTTGTGGGAAGTTCATCGTTGGGTGTCCGTGGCTATCGGGCGTTGCAGGGTAGCCAGCGGGCACACCGGTCAAGTGCTAATTAATGCTGTCATCCCCTGGCAGCACGTTCATCGGCGAAGGCGCAGGGGTAATGTCGCGCTCGCCCGGCGGTTCGTCGTCGAAGCCCACGGGCACCTTGCCACGCAGTTGCCAGGCAAAGGCGATGATTTCGGCGATGGTCAGGTACAGCGCCTTGGGGATCTGTTCGCCCAGTTCCAGGCGCGCCAGCAAGCGTACGAGTTCGGCGTTTTCATAGATCGGAACCTCGTGCTCGCGGGCCAGGGCCAGTATGGCCTCGGCTACGCTGTCGTCACCTTTGGCCGTCAGGCTCGGCGCCTGCTGGCCATCGTAGCTCAAGGCAATGGCCTGGCGGGGTTGTCGGTCGTTCATGCGTTTTCGTCCACCCAGCGTTGTTCTACTCGGGTACGGGGCCCTTGCGGTGGGATGCCCGCGCGGCATTCCAGGTCGCCGACCTCCAGGCCGCGGGCAAGCAAGCGTTCGCGCAGGCTGCCCAGCTGGCTGTCGATCAGGCGCGCCGTCGGCTCGCGCTCGGCCCACAGCTGGCCCGACAGCTGCCCTTGATTCAACTGGGCCTGGACCTGCATGGGGCCCAGCGGGGGCAGGTCGAAAGCCAGCTCGATACGCCAAAGGGCTCGCAGCGAGTCTGCTGCTTCCTGTTCACGATCGGCCTGCTGGCGTGGCGTTTCTTCGCGCTGCAGTTTGACCTGCAAGGGAATGAACTCCTGGCCGTGGCGAATCGGCACTTCGGTTTGCCACGTGGTCTGCAGGTTGCCGTTTTCCAGTGTGCCGCTTTGTTGCAGGCTGCTCATGGCGTGGCTCTGCAGGCGGGAAATGGCCGCTGCGGCCAGGCGCAGCAGCTGTTGCAGATCGCCTTCGTCTTCCAGCGCATTCAGCAACCGCGACGGCAGCGGGAATGCCCCGGGCTGTGGCTTGGGGCTGACCCGTTCGAGCAGGCCCAGGGCTCCGCGTGCCACGGCGGGCATGGTCACGGCCAGGCTGTCCGGAGCCAGGCTTGGCGTGCCGGGCGGCAGGTTCGGTGCCTGCGCCACCAGCCGCAGCAGGTGGGCCTTGAGGTCGGTGGCGACAGCGGCTGGGTAGCCTCCCAGCAATTTTGCTTCAAGGAAGGCGCCGCTGTTGCTCAGGGCTTGTGCCACGCCTTTGGCGTCCGCCAGTTGCCGTACGTCCGGCAGGCCGGCCAGCAGGCGTTCGGCGCTGGCGCGCAGGTCGCCAGGGGCATCGGCGCTACGGGTGAGCTGCTGCAGCGCGTCGAGCAGGCCGGGCAGCGAGGCCTGGCGGTTCTGTTGGGTCATTAGCTGCTGAGCAATGCTCAGTTGGTCCTGCCTGCCACTCAGTGGCACGAAGCGCAGTGACTGATCACCTTGCACCAGCGCGCTGAGCAGGCTGCCAACGGCCAGCGGGCGCGGGCTGTCGACGCTCAGGGTGGCGCCGGCCTGGGCGCTGTTGAGCAAACTGATCAGTGCCCGATAGACCGGCGCCTGCCCAGGCGCCTGGGCCAATGCCTGGTTGGTCAGGACCTTGCCTTGCAGGAGCGTGCCGACAGGTACCTCGCGGGTATCCAGGCGGGTCAGGGTGGCGACCTGGCTGGCAGTGGCCTGCTGCAATAAAATGGCCAGGCGATTGCCTTCGGTCTGGCTGACGGTAACCTGGCTACCTGGGGCCAAGGGTTGGCCGGCGCTGGCCTGCAGCTGGGTCTGTGCGCCGTTGGCCTGGACCAGCCGCAGGAGCAGCTGGAACTCCTGGCCGCTCTGGCGCAACGCCAGCACTTGGGCTTGCGCGGTTTCGCCGGGCGCCAGCAAACCGGGCTGGGGCTGGACCAGGCGCAGGATCTCGCCGGTCATGGCCGCCTTGGTGGCTTGGTTGCCAAGCGCAGTTTGTGCGCCGAGACTATTGATTTCAGTCATGATTGTATACAACCTGTCGGACCCGGCCTCTTGGCAGCGCAGCGGCGCGTGCAATAATGCCGACCGCCCGTGGTTGCCAGTATAACGGCAGCGCACTGGGCGACTTGAGACACGGGCTTCAGGTTGGCTCGCCTGCCAACCAGGCAACACCGACCTGAGGCCCTCTACACATAAGGCGAAACCGTGACCTTCCACCTCCAAGCCGCAGGCCTGGCCTGCGAGCGCGACTGGCGCCTGCTGTTCGAGCAACTCGATTTCGAGCTGGGCGCGGGCGACATGCTGCAGATCAGTGGGCCCAACGGCAGTGGCAAGACCAGCCTGCTGCGCCTGTTGGCCGGGCTGATGCAGCCAACCGCCGGGCAGATCCTGCTGGGGGGCAAGCCGTTGGCTGAGCAGCGTCATGCCATGGCCAGCCTCCTGCTATGGATTGGCCATGCCGCCGGCATCAAGGACCTGCTGACCGCCGAGGAAAACCTCACCTGGCTGTGCGCCCTGCATCAACCGGCCAGCCGCGAGGCTATCTGGGCGGCGCTGGCGGCGGTAGGCCTGCGCGGGTTCGAAGACGTGCCTTGCCACACCCTGTCGGCCGGCCAGCAGCGCCGCGTGGCCCTGGCCCGCTTGCACCTGGCCGGGCCGCCGCTGTGGATTCTCGATGAGCCGTTCACCGCCCTCGACAAGCAAGGCGTGGCGCAACTGGAAGCACACTTGGCGGCGCACTGCGAGCAGGGCGGCACCGTCGTGCTGACCACCCACCATACGCTGACGCGCAAGCCAGGCGGTTACCGTGAACTGAACCTGGGGCAGTGGGCGGCATGAGCGTATTCATCCTGTTGCTGCGCCGTGAAGCGCGCCTGTTGTTCCGGCGCCCGGCCGAATTGGCCAACCCGCTGGTGTTCTTCGCCATCGTCGTGGCCCTGTTCCCGCTGGCGGTTGGCCCCGAGAGCCAATTGTTGCAAACCTTGTCGCCGGGCCTGGTGTGGGTGGCCGCGTTGCTGGCGGTGCTGCTGTCGCTGGACGGCCTGTTCCGCAGTGATTTCGAGGACGGCTCGCTGGAGCAGTGGGTGCTGTCGCCGCACCCGCTGGCGCTGCTGGTGCTGGCCAAGGTGCTGGCGCACTGGATCTTTTCCGGGCTGGCGCTGGTATTGTTGGCGCCGCTGCTGGCCTTGATGCTCGGCTTGCCCGGCCACTGCCTGCCGGTGCTGCTTGCTTCACTGCTGCTGGGTACGCCAGTGCTGAGCTTGCTGGGTGCGGTAGGCGCGGCGCTGACCGTTGGCCTCAAGCGCGGTGGTTTGTTACTGGCGTTGCTGATTTTGCCGTTGTATATCCCTGTATTGATCCTGGGCAGTGGTGCGTTGCAAGCGGCGTTGCAGAATATGCCGGCAACCGGCCATTTGCTCTGGCTCGCCAGCCTCACCGCCCTGGCCGTGACCCTGGCACCCTTTGCGATAGCGGCCGGGCTGAAGATCAGCGTCGGCGAATAACGAGTCCCGGGCTCTCAAGCCCGGCAAATACCCTGGATGTACCCTGATGAAAATAAGCTGGACGTGGTTCCACAAGCTGGGCTCCCCGAAATGGTTCTATGCCATCAGCGGCCGCATGCTGCCATGGCTGGCCACTGCCGCCGTGCTTCTGCTGCTGGTCGGCATCACCTGGGGCCTGGCCTTCGCCCCCCAGGACTACCAGCAAGGCAACAGCTTCCGCATCATCTATATCCACGTGCCGGCGGCGATGCTGGCGCAGTCCTGCTATGTGCTGCTGGCCGTGGCCGGGGTGGTGGGGCTGGTGTGGAAGATGAAGCTGGCCGATGTCGCCCTGCAATGTGCCGCCCCGATCGGCGCCTGGATGACCGCGGTGGCGCTGGTCACCGGTGCCATCTGGGGCAAGCCGACCTGGGGCAGTTGGTGGGTGTGGGATGCCCGACTTACGTCCATGCTTATCCTGCTGTTCCTGTACTTCGGCATTATTGCGCTGGGCCAGGCGATCAGTAATCGTGACAGCGCAGCCAAAGCCTGTGCGGTGCTGGCGATCGTCGGCGTGGTGAACATCCCGATCATCAAGTACTCGGTGGAGTGGTGGAACACGCTGCACCAGGGCGCCACCTTCACCCTCACCGAAAAACCGGCGATGCCGGCAGAAATGTGGCTGCCGCTGCTGTGCACGGCGCTGGGTTTCTACTGCTTCTTCGGCGCTGTGCTGCTGCTGCGCATGCGCCTGGAAGTGCTAAAGCGCGAGGCGCGCGCCAGTTGGGTCAAGGACGAAGTCTTGAACAGCCTTGGGCGGAGGGCCGCACCATGAGCTTTGCCACCTTGGGCGAATTCCTCGCCATGGGCCACCACGGCCTGTACGTGTGGTCGGCCTATGGCATCTGCCTGGTGGTGCTGGCGCTGAATGTCGCCGCGCCGCTGCTGGCTCGCCGTCGCTACCTGCAAGAAGAGGCGCGCCGTTTGCGCCGGGAGAACAACCAGTGAATCCGCAGCGCAAGAAACGCCTGTTGCTCATCGCCGGCCTGTTGGTCGGCGTCGGGGTTGCCGTCGGCTTTGCCTTGAGCGCACTGCAGCAGAACATCAACCTGTTCTATACCCCCACTCAAATTGCCAATGGCGAAGCGCCGCTGGACACCCGTATCCGCGCGGGCGGCATGGTCGAGAAAGGCTCGGTGCAACGCTCGTCCGACTCGCTGGACGTACGCTTCGTGGTCACCGACTTCAACAAATCGGTGCCGATCACCTACCGCGGCATCCTGCCCGACCTGTTCCGCGAAGGGCAGGGCATCGTCGCCCTGGGCAAGCTCAATGACCAGGGCGTGGTGGTAGCCGATGAAGTGCTGGCCAAGCATGACGAGAAATACATGCCGCCCGAGGTTACCAAGGCCCTCAAGGAAAGCGGCCAGGCAGCCGCTGGCGGGGGGAGCAAGCCATGAACGCCGCACTGGTGATACCTGAACTGGGCCAGCTGGCGATGATCCTGGCCATCTGCTTTGCAGCTGTGCAGGCCAGCGTGCCGCTGCTTGGCGCCTGGCGCGGCGACAGCCTGTGGATGAGCCTGGCACGGCCTGCGGCCTGGGGGCAGTTCGCGTTCCTGGCGTTCGCCTTCGCCTGCCTGACCCACGCCTTCATGACCGACAACTTTTCGGTGGCCTACGTGGCCAGCAACTCCAACAGCGCCTTGCCGTGGTACTACAAGTTCAGCGCCGTGTGGGGCGCCCACGAAGGCTCATTGCTGTTGTGGGCGCTGATTCTCGGTGGCTGGACCTTTGCCGTGTCGGTGTTCTCGCGGCAGTTGCCGCAGGTGATGCTGGCCCGCGTGCTGGCAGTGATGGGCATGATCAGCGTAGGTTTCCTGAGCTTTCTGATCATCACCTCCAACCCGTTCCAGCGCATGCTGCCGCAGGTGCCGACCGACGGCCGCGACCTCAACCCGCTGCTGCAGGACTTCGGCCTGATCGTGCACCCGCCCATGCTGTACATGGGCTACGTGGGCTTCTCGGTGGCCTTTGCCTTCGCCATCGCCGCCTTGCTCGGTGGCCGCCTGGATGCCGCCTGGGCGCGCTGGTCGCGGCCATGGACCATCGTCGCCTGGGCGTTTCTGGGGGTGGGCATTACCTTGGGCTCATGGTGGGCCTACTATGAATTGGGCTGGGGTGGCTGGTGGTTCTGGGACCCGGTGGAAAACGCCTCGTTCATGCCCTGGCTGGTGGGCACTGCGCTGATCCACTCGCTGGCGGTGACCGAAAAGCGCGGGGTGTTCAAGAGCTGGACCGTGCTCCTGGCAATTGCCGCGTTCTCGCTGAGCCTGCTGGGCACCTTCCTGGTGCGTTCCGGCGTGCTGACCTCGGTGCACGCGTTTGCCGCAGACCCGTCGCGGGGCATTTTCATTCTGATCTTCCTGCTGTTCGTGGTCGGGGGGTCGCTGACCTTGTTCGCCCTGCGCGCGCCGGTAGTCAAAAGCCAGGTGGGCTTTGCCCTGTGGTCGCGGGAAACACTGCTGCTGGCCAATAACCTGGTGCTGGTGGTGGCGGCATCCATGATCTTGCTCGGCACCCTTTACCCCCTGGTGCTCGATGCCCTTACCGGGGCCAAGTTGTCGGTGGGCCCACCGTATTTCAATGCGTTGTTCCTGCCGTTGATGGCGCTGCTGATGGTGGTGTTGAGCATTGGCGTGGTGGTGCGCTGGAAGGACACCCCGGGCAAATGGCTGGTGAGCATGATGAGCCCGGTGCTGGTGGGCAGCGCCATCCTTGCACCGCTGGCCGGCCTGATCGTCGATGACTTCGACTGGCCGACGCTGACTGCCTTCGCCCTGGCTGCCTGGGTGGTGCTCGGCGGGCTGCGTGACATCCTCGACAAGACGCGCCACAAGGGGCTGGTCAAGGGCCTGCCGGGGCTGGGCCGCAGTTACTGGGGCATGCAGCTGGCGCACCTGGGCCTGGCGGTGTGCGCGCTGGGCGTGGTGTTGTCGAGCAACAACAGCGCCGAACGCGACCTGCGCATGGCGCCGGGTGAGAGCGTCGAGTTGGGTGGCTACCACTTCCTGTTCGAAGGTGCCAAGCACTTCGAAGGGCCCAACTTCATCTCCGACAAAGGCACGATCGTGGTCAGCCGCGATGGCCGGGCTGTGACCACCCTGCACCCGGAAAAACGCCTGTACACCGTGCAGCAGTCGATGATGACCGAAGCCGGCATTGATGCCGGCTTCACCCGCGACTTGTACGTGGCCCTCGGCGAACCGCTGGAGAACGGCGCCTGGGCGGTGCGCGTGCATATCAAGCCTTATGTCCGCTGGATCTGGCTGGGCGGTCTGTTGACTGGCCTGGGCGGGTTGCTGGCGGCCCTCGACCGGCGCTACCGCGTCAAGGTCAAGACCCGGGTGCGTGAAGCCCTGGGCGTGTCTGGAGCAGCTGCATGAAGCGTTGGATCATGGTAGTGCCCCTGGCAGTGTTCCTGCTGGTGGCGGTGTTTCTCTACAAGGGCCTGTTCCTCAAGCCAGACGAGCTGCCCTCGGCAATGATCGGCAAAGCGTTCCCGGCGTTTTCCCTGGCCTCGACCCAGGGCGACCGTACCCTGACCGAGGCTGACCTGCACGGCCGCCCGGCACTGGTCAACGTGTGGGCCACCTGGTGCCCGTCGTGCAAGGTGGAGCACCCATACCTGAACCAGCTGGCGCAGCAGGGCGTGGTGATTCACGGGGTCAACTACAAGGACGACAACGCCGCAGCGCGCAAATGGCTGGCCGATTTCCACAACCCCTACCAGCTGGACATCCGTGACGAGCAGGGCAGCCTGGGCCTGGACCTGGGGGTGTACGGCGCGCCGGAAACATTCCTGATCGATGCCAAGGGCATCATCCGCTACAAGCATGTGGGCATCGTCGATGCCACGGTGTGGCGTGAGCAGCTGGCGCCGCTGTACCAGGGCCTGGTCGACGAGGCCAAACCATGAGGCGTTGGCTGGCAGCGGTGCTGCTGGGCATGAGCCTGGCCAGCGTGGCCAAGGCGGCCATCGATACCTACCAGTTCCGCGACGAGGCAGAGCGCCAGCGTTACCAGGCGTTGACCAAGGAACTGCGCTGCCCGAAGTGCCAGAACCAGGACATTGCCGACTCCAACGCCCCCATCGCTGCCGACCTGCGCCGGGAGATCTTCCGCATGCTGGGCGAGGGCAAGAGCAACCAGCAGATCGTGGACTTCATGGTCGACCGCTATGGCGATTTCGTGCGCTACAAGCCGGCGCTCAGTGGCCGCACCTGGCTGCTGTGGTTCGGCCCAGGGCTGCTGCTGGCGGGCGGGTTCGTGGTGTTGGCGCTGATCGTGCGCCGGCGCCGTGGCAGTGCCACGCCAGGCACCGATGCATTGTCTGCTGAAGAACGCGAGCGTCTCGCCAAACTGCTGGAAAAAGAACCGACCCATGATTGAATTCTGGCTTAGCGCGGGCCTGTTGTTGCTCGCTGCCCTCAGCTTCCTGCTGATTCCGATCCTGCGTGGCCGTCGTCGCCAACAGGAAGAAGACCGTACCGCCCTGAACGTGGCCCTGTATCAGGAGCGGGTCGCCGAACTGGCTGCGCAGCAGGCTGCCGGGGTACTGGACGCAGCGCAGTTGGCCCAGGGACGCGACGAAGCCGCCCGTGAGCTGCTGGCCGACACCGAGGGCGCTGACGCCCCGCGCCAAGGCCACCTGGGCAAGGCACTCCCCCTGCTGGCCGCGGTGTTGGTGCCGGTGCTGGCGTTGGGGTTGTACCTGCATTTCGGCGCAGCCGACAAGGTGGCCCTGACCCAGGAGTTTGCCCAGGCGCCGAAGTCGATGGAGGAAATGACCACGCGCCTGGAGCGTGTGGTACAAGCCCAGCCAGACTCGGCCGAAGCCGTGTACTTCCTCGGCCGTACCTACATGGCCGAGCAGCGCCCGGCAGATGCTGCGCGTACCTTTGAACGTGCCGTGGCCCTGGCCGGGCGTCAGCCAGAGCTGCTGGGGCAGTGGGCGCAAGCCCTGTATTTTGCTGCTGACAAACAGTGGAGCCCACAGCTGCAGGCCCTCACCGACGAAGCCTTGAAGGGCGACCCCAACGAAGTTACCAGCCTGGGGCTGCGCGGTATTGCCGCTTTCGAAGGCGAGCGTTACCAGCAAGCCATCGATTACTGGCAGCGTTTGCTGGCGCAGCTGCCCGAGGGCGATGCATCGCGTGCGGCATTGCAAGGCGGCATCGACCGCGCTGCCGAGCGCCTGGGCAGCTCGCCGGCGCGGGCGAACGAACCCGCGCCGGTCGCGGCGCGCCTGAAGGTGCGGGTGGAACTGGCGGCGGCGTTGCGGGACAAGGTCAAGCCGGACGACACCGTGTTCATCTTTGCCCGCGCCAGCAATGGCCCACCGATGCCATTGGCGGCCAAACGGGTGACGGTGGCGCAGTTGCCGATCGAGGTGGAGCTGTCTGATGCGGACGCGATGATGCCGCAGATGAAACTGTCCGACTTTGCCGAAGTCCAACTGATGGCACGTGTGTCGCGTGCTGGCCAGCCGACCCAAGGTGAGTGGATCGGCCAAGGTGCACCCCTGTCCAGCGCGACTAAGGCTACCCAACACCTGACCATCGACAGCCCCGATCCGTAAGAGAGCAATGCCATGCACAGCGCCGTCCGCCTGACCCTGATTACCCTGGCCCTGGGTTTGTCTGCGTGTACGACGCAGCAGCCCTACGAGCACCCCGAGCCGCCGATAGAGCGGGTGCCGCCCCAGGGGCCGGTGGTCAAGCCATTGCCCGGCGGCCAGCCTTCTACCCAGCCAGGCAAGCCGGCGGCCATTCCCAAGCCGATGCCGCGTACCTCGGCCAGCTTCGCGCCACCGCCGGGCGGTGCCAGCCACTGGGACCCGAAACTGGGCGTCTATGTGCTGGATAAACAACCCAACACGTTCTACCGGCAGCGGACCTACTACCGCTTCGACAACGGTTGGAGCTGGTCGCTGAGCCCGAATGGCCCTTGGCAGGAAACTGACAGCAGCGGGGTGCCAGGTGGGTTGGGGCGTGCATTCGCGCAATAGCGCTTTTGCCGATACCCACGCTCCGCCGGGGTACCCGTACAGTACAGTTCAACCCGCAAATAGCGATTGACTGTACTGTAGCGTAAGTCCGCATAATGCCCCTTCGCGAACGGAGGTGGCATGCACAAGACAGTCCTGGTACTGGCGGAAACCGTCGATGATTACCTGCCTTTGCTGGAGCAGGCCGGTTACCGACTGATCCGTGCCCCATCACCCCAACAGCGGGCTGATGCCATTCGGCGCCACGCCAATCAAATCGACGCCGTGCTCACCTGCCGTTACCAAACACACCCAGGCCCTGGTGCTGCGCAAGCTGCAGGCGTTCTTTGCCGGTGATCCGGTATTGACGCCGGTACGCCCGTAACCCTATTCAGACATCTGCCTGGCAGCGCCCAGGCAACAAGGAGCGTGTGCATGCAACTCGAGATCTTCCAGGTCGATGCCTTTTCCGCTGAGCCGTTCGGTGGCAACCCGGCAGCGGTGATTCCCCTGCAAAGCTGGCTGCCGGACGATGTACTGCAACGCATTGCCGAAGAGAACAACCTGTCGGAAACCGCCTATTTCGTGCGCAATGGCGAAACCTACGACCTGCGCTGGTTCACCCCGGCCGTGGAAGTCGACCTGTGCGGCCACGCCACCTTGGCCTCGGCCTACGTGCTGTTCGAACAACTGGGCGAGCAGGCGCAGGTGCTGCGTTTCAATACCCGCAGTGGCGAACTGCGCGTCAGCCGCGGTGCGGACGGCCTGTTGGCCATGGACTTCCCGGCCAAACAGCCACTCGCCGAAGACATGCCGCAGGGCCTGCTGCAAGCGCTGGGCCTGAGCCAGGCGCAGGCGCTGTACCGCAGTGACGACTATGTGGTGGTGATCGATGACGCATCGCTGCTCGATACCCTGAAGCCAGACTTCGTTGCACTGTCGGCCTTCGATGTGCGCGGCATTGCCGTGACTGCAGCAGGGCGTGGTTTTGATTTCGTCACCCGCTGGTTCGGCCCCAACGTTGGGGTGAACGAAGACCCGGTGACGGGTTCGGCGCATACCTCGCTCGCGCCAGTGTGGGCCGAGCGGCTGGGCAAGCAGGTGCTGGCGTGCGAGCAGGGCGGGGCGCGCAAAGGGCAGTTGCTGTGTGAAGTGCCGGGTAATGGCCGGGTGATCATCAGCGGGCGGGCGGCGTTGTACCTGCGCGGAACTGTCTATATTTAACAGGCTGACACCGTCTGCCTGTAGGAGCGGCCTTGTGTCGCGATCGGGCCGCAACGCGGCCCCTCGATTTTCGCGTTGATGCGTCAATCCGGGGGCTGCTTTGCAGCCCATCGCGACACAAGGCCGCTCCTACATGGCCCAACCCCTGTTCAAGGAGCCAGCCATGGCCCTGGAAAAACACGGCACCTGCCTGTGCGGCGCCACCCGGCTTACCGTCACCGTCGACAATACCCACATCAGCGCCTGCCATTGCAGCATGTGCCGCAAGTGGACCGGTGGCCCGCTGCTGGTGGTTAATTGCAGCAAGCCCCCGCTGATCGAGGGGCGTGCGCCCAGCGTTTATGACTCCTCCGACTGGGCACAGCGTGCTTTTTGCGGCCAGTGCGGCACGCACTTGTACTACCGGCTCAAGGCCAACGACTTCCATGCCATACCGGTCGGCCTGCTCGATGGCGACCAGGACTGGGATTTCAACATGCAGATTTTCGTCGAAGAGAAACCCGCCTGGTACTGCTTCGCCAACCAGACCAGGGAACTGACCGGCGAGGAAGTCTTCGAGCAGAACAGCTGATTCAGGCCTGCGCCAGCAGCCACTCGGCAAACATTTGGGCGGTGTGCTGTGGTCGAAGCGCCAGCACGAAACACCACGCGCGCTTGCCAAACCGGTGCATTCCTGAGAAAAGGGCGGCTTTGTTTTCAAGCGTTGGAGTATGCCCGTGAGCCAAGAACTGCAGATCATCGAACTGGTCGAGGGGGACGGCAAAGCCGCCGTCAAAGGCGCCCTGATCACTACCCAGTACATCGGCTGGCTGGCCGATGGCAGTGAGTTCGATTCGTCCTGGTCGCGCGGCAAGCCGTTCCAGTGCGTGATCGGCACCGGCCGGGTGATCAAGGGCTGGGACCTGGGCCTGATGGGCATGCGCGTGGGCGGCAAACGCAAGCTGCTGGTACCGGCGCACCTGGGCTATGGCGAGCGCAGTGTGGGGGCGATTCCGCCGAATTCGGCCCTGACCTTCGAGATCGAGTTGCTGGAAGTGCTGACGCGGGATGATTGAGCAGCCGTGGACGCTGGTGTTCCTGCGCCATGCCGAGAAACCGGGTGAGGGCTTGGGCCAGTTGAGCTGCCAGGGCCTCAACCGTGCGCTGGACCTGGCCACGCTGCTGCCCGACATGAGGGTTTTAGTCCTTGGCTGTGGCAGTGCAGCGGTTGGCCCAGGTGATGTGTTGGCCTGTGCCGGCCTCTTCGCGGGCACGCCCGCTCCCACAAGATAACCACAAGCCTGAAGGCTGTGGGGGCCCTGTGGGAGCGGGCGTGCCCGCGAAGAGGCCGGTACTGGCAACTAAAGGACTAGCGGCCGAACCGCATCGGCCAACCCACCACCTTCTTCACCCGCGGCGTGGCATAGGTGCGCACCTTGGAGGTACTCAACCCCATGCGCACCAGCGACTCGGCAATGGTCACCGCCGCACTCACCCCATCCACCACCGGCACCCCGGTACGCTGGCGGATCTGCTCGTCCAGCCCGGCCATGCCGCCGCAACCCAGGCAAATCACCTCGGCCTTGTCTTCGCGTACGGCGCGTTCGGCCTGCTCCACAATCGCCTCCACAGCACGCTGTGGGTCGGCTTCCAGCTCCAGTACCGCCAGCCCGCTGGCCCGCACTGAGGCGCAGCGGTCATACAGGCCAGAAAGCTTCAGGCGGTCTTCGATCAGCGGTACGGTACGGTCCAGGGTCGTTACCACCGAATAGGCATGGCCCAGGTACATTGCCGTGCTGGCAGCGGCATCGGTGATGTCTACCACCGGCACATTCAGCAGCTCCTGCAGGCCTTCGCGGCCGTGTTCGCCATAACCGGCCTGGATCACGGCGTCGTAGGGGCCCTCGTAGGCCAGTACCCGGTCCATCACCGCAATGGCTGCCAGGTAGCTTTCAAAATTGCCTTCCACCGATTCGGCGCCGAACCAGGGGGTGAGGCCGACGATCTCGGTGCCGGGCGCGGCTACCGTACGGGCCTGTTCGGCGATGGCCTCGGTGATGGCTGCGGTGGTGTTGACGTTGGCGATCAGAATACGCATGGGCAGTCTTCCCTGATTAATGGCTGCTGTGGTCGACGGCGATGCACTCGCCGCTGACATCGTGGTACTGGCGGTTGCGCGGCGCGATCAGCAGGTAGAGGGCGGCGGCGATGCCGGCCCCTATCAGCCAGGAAAACGGCGCCACACTGTGGAAGTTGGGCACCAGGGCCAGCACGATGGCCAGCAGTGCGGCCGGCACGAACGCGGCCACGGCGCGCAGGTTGATGCCTTTGCTGTAGTGGTAGGCGCCGGCGGGGTCTTCGCTGTACAGCTGCGGCACGTTGATGCAGCCTTTGCGCAGCAGCCAGTAGTCGGACATGATCACCCCGTACAGCGGGCCGAGCAGGGCGCCCAGCCCCGACAGGAAGTACACGATCACCAGCGGGCTGTTGTACAGGTTCCACGGCAGGATCAGCACCGCCACGGTGGCGCTGATCAGCCCGGCACGGCGGAAGTTCAGGTGGCGCGGCGCCAGGTTGCTGAGCACGAAGGCCGGGGCGACGAAGTTGGCCATGATATTGACCGCCACGGTGACGATCAGGAACGCCAGGCAGCCCAGTACCAGGAAGGGGGTGCTGGGAATGGCGGCGACGATTTGCGTGGGGCTGTCGATGACCTGCCCGTTGATCTGGAATTGCGCACCGCAAAGCACCACGGTGATCACCGCGAACACCAGGATGTTCACCGGCAGCCCCCAGAAATTGCCGACGCGGATGGTCTTGCGGCATGGCGAGGAGCGGGCGAAGTCGCAGAAGTTCAGTACCAGGGTGCCGTAGATCGCCAGCCACAGGGCGCCGCCGGCGAAGATGTTGCGCCACATCTCGTAGCCGGTCAGGGGCTCGGCCACCGACCAGGCGATACGCGCGTCAGCCTTGGCGTACATGAACACCGCCAGCGCTGCCACGGTCAGCAAAATCACCGGGCCAGCGAAGCCTTCGTAGCGGCGTACCATTTCCATGCCGTAGGCAAGAATCACCAGCTGCACCAGCCAGATCGCCACGAAACACACCCAGCCCAGGCTCGACAGGCCAAGAATGCTGTCGTGGTCGTAGGCGGCCATGTGCGGCCATACGGCGGTAAGCAGAACCCGCAGCACGACCGAGGCCAGGTAAGTCTGAATGCCGAACCAGGCGATGGCGATGATCGCCCGGATCAGCGCCGGAAGCTGTGCACCATGGATACCGAAGGCGATGCGGCTGATGACCGGGAACGGCACCCCGGTTTTTTGCCCCATGTAACCGGACAAGTTCATGAAGAAGTACACCAGCGCGGCGCCAATGGCCAACGACAACAGAATTTGCCAGCCACCGAGGCCGAGGGCGAACAAGCCCATGGCGAATGAATAGTTGGCAATGTTGTGCACATCGTTGGTCCACAAGGCGAAGATGCTATAGCCACCCCAACGCCGGCCTTCGCTTCGCGTGGGGGCAAGGTCGCGGTTATGCAGGCGTGGGCTCAGGGCCAGTTCGGGATGCTCGCCGGCAAGGGTGGAATTGGGGTGGGTGCTGACGACGGATTGTTCAGGGGCAAGATCGAGGCTGCTACTCATTCCGGCGGGCTCCTGATGCACATGGACTGCGATGAGCGGGCATGCGCACGGGCTCGCCATCTCGTCGATGCAGCGTTGGCATCACAGGGTTGTAGGCGCGGCGGCCGGTAATGGGTCGGCGCCGCAGATTATTGTGTATTTATGTTTTGCTTAAGTTGTATACAAAACATAAGCACACGAAAGCCATTTCTGTGCCAGATAGAATCCAGTTCTTGATAGTGTTTTTTTCAGGATTGAGTCAGGTGTGGGATAACTAGCTGAAATAAAGGCGTTATAAATTGACCATTTGAACAAGTTTATTTTTTGGTTTGCAGGATAACTTGATCAAATGGTCAAAATTAGTTGTTGTGGGGATGTAACGTATTGGGGCGCCGCTTGGAGAACTGCACACAAAAATGGCACTTAAGGTGACATTCTTGTGTACAAAAAATAGTCAGTCGTTCCCTTTCCCTGCTGGCCGGCCCCTCAGTCAGGGTTGTACTGGCCCCATCGGCGGCAACCGCCGTTTGACCGGGCTCTTCTTGATGATTGCGGTGTTGGTCTCGGCCAACACATTGATGCGGTCCAGCAGGGTGTCCAGCTGCTCCATCGAGCGCACATGCAGCCTGGCGATGAAGCAGTCCTCGCCGGTGACCTTGTCGCACTCGGTGAATTCGGGGATGGCAATGATCTGCCGCTCGACTTCCTGCAATTGCCCGGGCAGTGGGCGGATACGCACGATGGCTTGCAACTGGTAGCCGAAGGCACGTGGGTCGACATTGACCGTGTACCCGCGCAACACGCCACGTTCCTCCAGCCGGCGCAAACGCTCGCCGACGCTGGGGGCAGACAGCCCACTTACCTGCGCCAGGGCCTTGAGCGAGCGGCGCGAGTCCTCCATCAGCGCGTTGATCAACAGTTGGTCGATGGCGTCGGTCATGTGCACCTCAAAGGGTAGGTCGCGGGATTTGCCTTGATAGTAAAGGCAAAATTATGGGTTTGCCTTGCTAATCGGCTGGAAGGTTGCACGGGGGCCTCCGCATACTGTTGCCATCGACGAGAGGAGGTGTGGGATGGACAATTCATTGCGCCGGGGGTCGCTGGAAATGGTAGCGGCCATGCTGATTTCCGGGACCATCGGCTGGTTCGTGCTGGCGTCCGGCCTGCCGGTACTGGAGGTGGTGTTCTGGCGCTGCGTGTTCGGTGCCGTGACCTTGCTGGTCATCTGTGCCGCGTTCGGCTTTCTGCGCCCCGGCGTGATCGGCCGCCCGGCGCTGCTGCTGGCGATAGCCAGCGGCGTGGCCATCGTCGGCAACTGGTTGCTGTTGTTTGCCTCGTATTCGCGGGCGTCGATTGCCATCGGTACCGCGGTGTACAACGTGCAGCCGTTCATGCTGGTGGGCTTGGCGGCGTTGTTTCTGGGTGAAAAAATCACCTTGGCCAAGCTGAGCTGGCTGAGCGTGGCGTTCCTCGGCATGCTGGCCATCGTCAGTGCCCATGGCGCCGCGCAGGGGGGTGGCGAGGACTACCTGCTGGGCGTTGCCCTGGCGCTGGGTGCGGCGCTGCTGTACGCCATCGCGGCATTGATCATCAAGCGGCTCAGCGGTACGCCGCCGCATCTTATCGCGTTGGTCCAGGTGAGCACCGGCGTGGTGTTGCTGGCACCCTGGGCCAAGCTGGGCGGCCTGCCGGGTGAAATGCCGGCGCTGGCCAGTTTGCTGACATTGGGGGTTGTGCACACCGGCCTGATGTATGTGTTGCTGTACAGCGCCATCCAGCGCTTGCCCACGGCGTTGACCGGGGCGTTGTCATTCATCTACCCCATTGCGGCGATCCTGGTCGACTGGGTGGCCTTCGACCACCGCCTGACGCCGCTGCAATGGCTGGGGGTGGCGTTGATCCTGCTGGCGGCGGCAGGGATGCAGCAGGGGTGGTGGTTCAGACCCAAGCCGTTGGTTATCAAGGGCCATTGAGGCCGCTTCGCGCCCTATCGCAGGCAAGCCAGCTCCTACAGGTACTGCACAGGGCTTGAAATTTGTGCGCTAGCTGGTTTGCCTGCGAAGCGGCCTCAGCGGGTAGAATGCCGCTTTTGCCAGCCTGCGACCCGTCATGACATCCCCAATCGCCATCCTCGAGCAACACCTGCTCACCGCCCTCGACCCTGCCCCGCAGGAAACCCGCCGCCTGTTCCACGGCCGCGGCCGCTGCTGGGCGGGCCTGGAGCAGATCACGGTCGATTGGCTGCAGGGGGTGCTGTCGGTCGCCCTGTTCCGCGAACCGCCCGAAGGCCAGCTGGCCGAGCTGGAGACGATGTTGCGCAACCTGGCCGAGCGCCCACAGTGGACCGGCCAGGCCATCATCATCCAGCACCGCTACCTGCCTGACAGCCCGGGCCAGTGGTTGCTGGGCGAACCCTGCCAGCAACGCGAAGTGGTCGAGGACGGCCTGACCTACCTGCTGGACCTGGGCGTGCGGCAGAACAACGGTCTGTTCCTCGATATGCGCTATGGCCGCCGCTGGGTGCGTGAGCAGGCGGCGGGCAAGCGGGTACTGAACCTGTTCGCCTACACCTGCGGCTTTTCGGTGGCAGCGGTGGCCGGTGGGGCCGAGCAGGTGGTGAACCTGGACATGGCCAAGTCGGCCCTGGCGCGCGGCCGGGACAACCACCGCCTCAATGGTCACGATGCCTCGCGGGTAGCCTACCTGGGGCATGAGCTGTTCAAGTCCTGGGGCAAGGTACGCAAGTACGGCCCTTATGACCTGATCATCATCGACCCGCCGACTTTCCAGCGCGGCAGCTTCGTGCTGACCCAGGATTACGCGAAGATCCTGCGACGTTTGCCGGAGTTGTTGAGCGCGGGTGGGACGGTGCTGGCGTGCGTGAACGACCCGGGGATCGGGCCGGAGTTTTTGATCGAGGGGATGGCCGAGCAGGCGCCCTCGCTGGGGGTTGTCGAGCGGCTGGAGAACCCGCCCGAGTTTCCGGATGTGGACCCGGCGGGCGGGCTCAAGGCTCTGGTATTCCGCCAGGTGTGATGTTGCTCGTGGCGGCCCATTCGCGGGCTTGCCCGCTCCCCCAGGTACTCCACAGCATTAGGATGTGTGGTGATCCTGTGGGAGCGGGCAAGCCCGCGAAGAGGCCGGTACAGGTAACGTCAAGCCCCCATAGCCTGTACCGGCAGCGGATACACCTGGGCGAAACTCACATTCTCAGTCTGGTCCACCCGCTTCTTCAGCCGCTCGTTGAACGCCCGGCTCACCGCATACTGCCCACCGGAAATGGTGCGGAACTGCGCCGTCAGGACAAACCCGTTCAAGTCCATGCGGTCCACACCGAAGACCTGCAGCGGCCCCTGCAAGTTGATGCGCAGCAGAGGGTCTTCGCTGATCGACTGGCCCACCTCATGAATCAGCGCCAGTGACGCGTCCACATCACTGTCATAGGTGAACTGCACCGAAAAGAACGCATAGGCGAACTGCCGTGACTGGTTGGTCACCGCCTTGATCTGGCCGAACGGCACCGAATGCACGAAGCCCTTGCCATCGCGCAGGCGCAGGGTGCGGATGGTCAGGCTTTCTACGGTTCCGGCATGGCCGGAGTCCAGCACTACCCAGTCGCCGATGGAAATGGTGTCTTCGATCAGGATGAACAACCCGGTAATCACATCCTGGACCAGTTGCTGCGAGCCGAAGCCGATGGCCAGGCCGATCACCCCGGCACCGGCCAGCAGCGGCGCTACGTTGATGCCGAGGTTGGCCATGGTGGTGATGGTGCAGATCACGATCAGGATCACTTTGATGGCGTTGCGCAGCATCGGCAGAATGGTCCGCACCCGCGTGCTTGGCTGGCGGGCATTGCGGCGCCCGGCAGCTGGCTTGAGCGCTTCCTGGATCGCCGTATCGAGCACCACCCACAGCAGCCAGGTGACCAACAGGATCAGGCCGATACTCGACAGCGAGTTGCTGATCGCCTGGCCCAGGCGGTTGCTGAGGGCGAAGTCGATCACCGAGAACCCCCAGATGCGCCCCAGCAGCTCGATGAAGGCCACTGCCATGGCAATGCGCAGCAGGGCGTGGGCGAGGCTGCGCAGCAGTTCCTTGTAGGGCCGCACCCGCTGCGCCGGGTCGCTTTCGCGGGGGGCCAGCAAGTGTTGCAGCAAGGTGCTGAGGAACAGCGTCGAGACCAATAGCACGGTGGTCAGCAGCGCGTTCTGCAGGGCTTTCTGGCTTTCGGCACCGGCACCTACCAGGTTGACTGCCGAGACCAGGATCATCAGCAGGATTGGCAGGTACCACAGTGTCGAGAAAATGCGCAGGGTTTCCTGCACGGCGCGGTGTTGTACCCGGTCTTCGTACGCGCGGTTGCGGATCAGGTGGGCGACCGGGCGCCGCAGGCGGATCACCAGGCTGGCGAAGATGAAGGTGGCAGTCAGGCCGGTGACCACCGCGACGCTGGCGGTGATGTTGCCGCCAAGCTGGCGGGC
>NZ_BLJG01000017.1 GCF_009932375.1 Pseudomonas juntendi | reverse complement strand
ACTGGCCCGAAACAAACGAGCGAGCGCCAGCTCGCGATGCGCCGCGCGGGCGGCGCTCGATCTGACAGGCACTAGAAAGGTCGAGGTGAACACCCCGACCCCCCATCAATCCTCTGCCTGCTCCTCGCCGCCCTGGCGGCTCATGCCGTACTTGCGCATTTTCTCGACCAAGGTGGTCCGGCGAATACGCAACCGTTCCGCAGCGCGCGCCACAATCCCGTTGGCATCGTCCAGCGCCTGCTGGATCAACCCCTGTTCCAGGCTCCCCAGGTAATCCTTGAGGTCCAGGCCTTCAGGGGGCAGCATCGCCGGGTTGCTGAAGTTAGGCGTATGGCCATTGATCGCCACACGCTCTTCCAGGTCGGTGCGCAGGCTGTCGACCATCTGCTCGTCTTCATCATCGACATAGCGGAATTTCTTCGGCAGCTCGGAAACCCCGATCACCCCGTAAGGGTGCATGATGGCCATGCGCTCAACGAGGTTGGCCAGCTCACGCACGTTGCCCGGCCAGCCATGGCGGCACAACGACATGATCGAAGCGGAATTGAAACGGATGGAACCGCGTTTCTCGTGCTCCATGCGCGAGATCAGCTCGTTCATCAGCAGCGGAATGTCTTCCACCCGCTCGCGCAGCGGCGCCATCTCGATGGGGAACACGTTCAGCCGGTAGTACAGATCTTCGCGGAAGGTGCCGTCCTCGATCATGTTCTCGAGGTTCTTGTGCGTAGCGGCGATGATGCGCACATCGATGCTCTGGGTCTTGTTGCTGCCCACGCGCTCGAAGGTGCGCTCCTGCAGCACGCGCAGCAGCTTGACCTGCATCGGCAACGGCATGTCGCCGATTTCGTCGAGAAACAGGGTGCCGCCGTTGGCCAGCTCGAAACGCCCGGCACGGCTGGTGATCGCCCCGGTGAAGGCGCCCTTCTCGTGGCCGAACAGCTCGCTTTCCAGCAACTCGGCAGGGATCGCGCCGCAGTTGACCGGCACGAACGGCGCTTCGCGGCGCTTGGAGTGATAGTGCAGGTTGCGCGCGACCACCTCTTTGCCGGTGCCTGACTCACCCAGGATCAGCACACTGGCGTCGGTATCGGCCACCTGCTGCATCATTTGCCGCACATGCTGGATGGCCCGGCTGGTGCCCACCAGGCTGCGGAACAGGTTGGGCTCACGCTGGCGGCCGCGCTCACGCGCCTGGTCATACATTTCGCGGTAGACCTGGGCACGGTGCAGCGAATCCAGCAACTGGCTGTAGCTGGGCGGCATTTCCAGGTTGGAAAGCACGCGGCGGCGAAGGTCTTCCGGGAACTCTGCGGAAGAAATTTCACCTAAAAGCAAAACTGGAAGGAACTCATCCCATGCAGCCACTGTCTTAAGCAACCCAAGCACATTGCCAGGGGCGTTTACAGCGCCGATAAGCACGCACAGCACTTCACGGCTCGAGGCCAAAGGCTCCACCGCCTGCTGCCAGTCGTGGCTGGCGCACGCGAGGTTTTCTTCGCCGAGAAAGTTCAGCACCACCGCGAGGTCGCGGCGGCGCGCGCTGTCGTCATCGATCAGCAGGATCTTGGTTTCACGCCACATGCAATAGCAACTTCCCTAGTCATATCGGCACCCTGCAAGGGGCATGCTCGACATCATTCCGACTGAATGGTCAGTGTTCGGACGTCTGGAATTCGAAAACAGCCACTAGTTAAGTCAAAAAACCTGTGCCAGTCAAATTAATGGCGCTCGGTTTGTTTGCAACGTCCGTGGTTACGAGAAGAGATGGTATACCTTCGCGGCGTTTTTCGCCTGACGGATTTTCGTCATTTCTTCAACCAAGGATTGACGTTCGCCACTTGCAACCTCGATTAGCTGCCGGTAAACGGCCATTAGCTGCTCCAGGCTCCCCCGTATCTGAGCCTCGTTTTCACGAGCCTCGGCAAGCACATCATCAACACACAACCGGCACTCGAGGTCCAGTTCGCCGACCGCACTCCAGTCCCGATCCGCCAACGCCGCCAGCAAGGCGTCTCGGGTGTGCTCGATACGTTCGATCACCTCGCTCATGTCTTTCTCCTGATTCAGGAAGCTGTCGACTCGTCGCCGATCGCGTCCCAGCCTTCCTTGACGGTAATCAGCAGGCGCGCCACTTCATCGATGATCGCCGGATCACTTTTCACGTTCGCCTCGATCAAGCGACGGCTCATGTAGGTGTAGAGGTTATCCAGGTCAGCCAGGGTGTCAGCATGGTTTTCAAGATCCAGCCCTTCACGCAGGCCGCCGATGATGTCGATAGCCTTGCCAATGAGGATGCCTTTTTGGGCTACATCCTTGCGCGCTATGGCGCCCTTGGCTTGCGCTAGGCGATCGAGCCCACCTTGCATCAGCATTTGTACCAATCGATGTGGGCTGGCGACGGAAGTCTGCGCCACGCCATTGACTTTCTGGTATTGCCGAAGGGCCAACATCGGGTTCATGGATCTACCTCGTTGCAGCGAAAAAGATTGCTTGTATCCTGTGTATCGCCGGGCCGTCAAAAAACTTTAGCGGAAAAGCGAAAAGCCCGGGCATCCACAGGACGCCGCCGGGCTTTTGGCAGACTCAGGCGGTCAGGACTTCTTGGCCTGGGCGTTGATCGCCTCGAAGATCGAGGTGATCTGGTCGGCCTGGGCTTTCATCTTGCCCAGGGCGGTGTCGAGGGCGACGTATTTCTTGGTCAGCGATTCAGTCAAGGACTCTGTGCGACGGTCCAAGGCGGCTTGTTGGTCGCTGAGGTTTTTGGCTATCTTGTCCAGGCTGGATTTACGACTGGCTAGGCTACCATCCGTGGCATTATAGGGATCTATAGCTTTCTTCATCCGCTCGAAGACACCATCGGTACCGGTGAACAACTCCTGGATCTCAGGGCCAAGCTTCTTATCGTTCAGAGCAGCAGTAAACTTGGTGCTGTTGAACTCCAGGGTACCGTCTTTTTGAGTGTTGATACCCAACTGCCCCAGCGTGGTCAAACGGTCGCCGCTACCAACCTCCGACAGCACACCCCGGATGTCCGCCAGCAGGGAGCGAGTGGTCGGGTCATTGGTCAAAGACCCCAGAATGGTATTGCCGTCCTCATCTTGACTGGTGCTGGTGAGCGAAGTGATGGCTTTCTGCAGGGTGTTATAAGCGTCAACGAAGCTTTGAACAGAGGTCTTCAGGCCGTCATTGTTGCCGGCAACCGTCACGCGAGTGGTCACGTTCTCAGCACTTTTGCCGGTCAGCTCGAGCGTAAGGCCACTGACGGCATCCTTGACTGTATTCGATGCACTGGAAACCTCCAGGCCATCGATCTTGATCAACGCGTCTTTGGCGACCGAGTCGATGTAACCCGCGCCATTGTCCGCCATCGATTGGGTGCCATCAATTTCCAACTCAGCAATACCGCTGACAGAAATATCACTCCCCGCCCCGGTTGTTGTCGAGCCAAGTACCAGACGCGCACCATCCTTGCCAGAGACAATGTTCGCCGACAGGCCGTCGCCCCCCAACTCTTTGTTGATCTGGTCACGCACCGTCTGCAGTGTCGCACCATCACCTACTGTAAGCTTGTAGGTCTTGCCGTTCTGGCTGATGCTCAATTCACCAGCGGGAATGGCGGTGCTCGCTCCTCCGCTAAACGACTGGCTTGCCACCTTTGAACTGGTGGCGAGGTTCTTCACCTCTACGTTATAAGTACCGGCTACGGCTGTGTTGCTGGCGGTAGCCTTGACCACGGTTTCACTGGCTGAGGTAGCCGCGTAAGCGTTAAAGGACGGCGCGGTCTTGTCATTGAGCTTGCTCATGGCCGTGGTGAAGGCAGTGAGGGCACTACGCAACGCGCCAACCCCAGAGATGTAAGCAGTGTTGTTGCTCGTCTGCCGAGTAATCTGCGCCTGCTTGGCGGCCGTGTCTGCCTGCACAAGGGCGGTTACGATCTCGGTGATGTTCAGACCAGAACCCAGGCCCGTACTAGGCGTAATCGTTGCCATGCTCTTTTCCCTCTACTTTACGTCAGAGCCACTCCTGCGGATCCGACCCTCACCACTTCGACGCCAGTGGCCAGTCAGACCTTGGCATCGAACAGAAGACTATTGACATCACTCAGGCTGCTGGCAATTCGCAAGGCCTCCTCGGAAGGCAATTGACGAATGACTTCACCTGTTTCACTTGCAATGACCTTGACCACGATTTTGCCGGATTCCTCATCCATGGAGAACTCCAGATTACGTCGGGTCGACGTCATGAATTTTTCAATTTCAGAAACTGCGCTTTTGACCTTTTCGACATCAGTCGCAGGCTTGATTCCGTCAGGTTCGATATCGTCGCCCTTCAGAGTCGCTTCGACGGACCGGAACGCCGACCGATCTGCAACCTGCTCCACCGGGCGAACGGCCGGGTACGACAGATTCAACTTGACGCTCATATCCATTGCCAGCACCTCGTAATGAAAAAGCGGAGAAGCACGTGAATCGCGCCGCTCCGCCGAACACTACTGGAAAGATTAACCCAGCAGTTTCAGTACTGCCGATGGCAGCTGGTTGGCCTGGGCCAGAACCGAAGTGGAGGCCTGCTGCAGAGTTTGCTGCTTGGTCAACTGGGCGGTTTCTGCGGCGAAGTCGGTATCCTGTACACGGCCACGAGCAGCTTCGGCGTTTTCGTTGATGTTCTGCAGGTTGTTGATGGTGCTGGTCAGACGGTTCTGAGCGGCACCCAGGTCGGCACGCGAGCTGTTGATGCTCTGCAGGGCGGCGTCAATGGCGGTCACCGCAGCGCTGAAGTTATCTTCGATGTTAGCCGAAGTACCGCTGATGGCGATGGTACCCGAACCTACGCTCAGGGTGGCAGCATCGAAGCCCGAAGCCAGAGTGATGGTGATCTGGTTCGAAGTACCCGTGTTGGAGCCTACCTGGAAGGTCATGGTGCCAGCGGTACCGTCCAGCAGGTTTTTGCCGTTGAGCTGGGTGCTGTTGGCGATACGGGTCAGTTCGTCGGACATGGCCGCGAACTCTTTGTTCAGCGCATTACGGTCTTCCTCGCTGTTCGAGTCGTTTCGAGACTGAACGGCCAGTTCACGCATACGCTGCAGGATGTTGGTCTGCTCTTGCATCGCGCCTTCAGCGGTCTGGGCGATGGAGATACCGTCGTTGGCATTTTTGATCGCCATGGTCTGGCCACGGATCTGCGAGGTCATGCGGGTAGCGATCTGCAGGCCGGCGGCGTCGTCTTTGGCACTGTTGATTTTCAGACCGGAGGACAGACGGGTCATCGAGGTGCTCAGCGCGTCGGAAGCACGATTCAGGTTTTTCTGAATGCCCAGAGAGGTGGTGTTGGTGTTAACAGTCAAAGCCATGACGAATTCCTCGTTGGATTGGGTACTACGGCTTCCGGCCTTGGCAATTCGCCGGGTGTGGCACAGAGAACCTTCGTAATAGTTATCTTCGTCAGAGCGCGTTTCTTTAGCGGTTTTTCAAAAAAAATTGCTGGCATCCTGCCAGCCCATTGAAATCAATGATTTGGCGCCATTATTCAAGCGCCGCCAGGCAGGCCTGAATCCAGGCCACGCCGAGGGCAACTGAGTCGCACTGGACGCACCCCGTCTCGCCTGGCGCACACAAAAACGCCGCCGGAATGCGGCGGCGTTTCCTTAAGCACATAGGCTCAGCCACGACGTTCAAGAATGGCCGAGCCCCAGGACAACCCCACACCAAAACCGCTCAACGCCACACGTTTGTGCTGTGAGCCGATCACATGCTTTTCAAGTAGAAGTGGGATACTCGACGATACCGTATTGCCCGTCTCGACCATGTCCTTGACGAAACATTCGCGCTGCGCACCCTCGTTGAACCGGTGCGAAACGGCGTCGACAATCGCCGCACTACCCTGATGCAAGCAATACAGATCGATATCGCCGGCCTGCAGGTGACTGGCCTCGAGCAATTGGTGCAGGTGGGCAGGCACCTTGATCAGTGCAAAGTTGTAGACTTGTCGGCCGTTCATGAAAAACTTGCCATCAGTGGTACGCAGGTGCTCGGCACCCGCGCCATCACTGCCGAACAGCGCTTTGCCCAGTTGCCAGTAGGCATCTTCGCCCATCCAGGTTGCCGTGGCGGCATCGCCGAACAGCATGGTGGTATTGCGATCCTCGGGATCGACGATTTTGGAGTACGGATCGGCAGTAATGAGCAAGCCGTTCTTCAGACCTGCAGCCTCCATGAAGCCTTTCAGTGCATAGATGCCATAGACGTAACCCGAGCATCCGAGAGAGATATCGAAGGCCGCGACATGTGTCGGCAAGCCAAGCTTGTGCTGGACGATTGCAGCGGTGTGCGGCAAGCCCTCAGCGTCACCGTTCTGGGTCACCACGATCACGGCATCGATCGAAGCTGGGTCAAGGGCTGGGTTGATGGCGAACAAATTTTTTGCAGCCTCGACGCACAGGTCTGAAGTTTCCTGGCCGTCGGCCTTGCGCGGCAAGAAGGTCGAACCAATCTTACCGAAGATGAAATCCTGGTCTTTGCCGAATTTCGCGCCCTGAGCGTAGTTGTCGACACCTTCGACAGGTACGTAACTGGCGATGCTTTTAATGCCAATCATTGTGGCTTCCCGATGGAAATGGCAAAAATGTGCGGCATAGAAGCTACCGCCCAGGGACAAGCACTGGACGCTGTTGCAGCTTCTCGCTGGCTCAATAGATTAGAGATGCACGTTTCGACTGCCAAGTCACCGTTGGAATAAATGAGTCAACGCGACACCGCCCAGCGGCTGGTCAGGCCCACCCCCTTGCAGGGCGGGCCTACTCATTTTCCAGCGCGCTAAAGCCAGTGGATCAACCGGGCAACCAGGCCTCACGCCAGCGCTGCAGGCTCTCGCCGTCCAGCATCCAGTCGCGCTGAACAGTGGCTCGCAGCAAATCCCCCACTTGCGCAGAGGCTACAGGGTCGGCCAGGTACGCGCCGACAGCCTCACGCCAGGCCGCTTCACTGTTCTTCACCCGCGTCACGGGCAGCCCAGCGCTGTCGAGCAGCACATCGCTGCAGACGACTGGGATGCCACAAGCGCCATACTGCAGCAGCAGCAAATTGCTCTTACAGGCGTTGACACGGTTATCCAGCAGCGGCAACAACGCAAGATCCAGGCTCAACCCGGCCAACTGCGCAGGGTAGTCCGCCCCCGGCGAGACGGCATGGTATTCATGCACGTAGGGGCGGAGTGCTTGCGGGCATGCACCGATGAAGATCCAGTGCACATCACCCGCCAATGCCTGAACCATTGGGGCTATCAATTGCAGGTCTTCGACAGTGCTGCCAACAACAGACCAGCCGACCCTTGGCTTTTCAGCGGCACCGCGATGGCTGGCCACCCCTCCCCAGGCCAATGGGTCGAGCCGGTTAGGCAGCATGACGATACGCTCATGCAGCGACCCAAATGCCTGCGCCAGAGCTTCGCTGGAAACAACCAGGCGGTCGGCGTGAGACAGTGCGCACTGCCAGTTGGTCTCGCTTGGACGCAGACAGTCATCCAGGTCGATGACCTTGAATGCTCTCGACAACAGCCGGAGGCGACGCATGCGGTCTGCCTGCTCCTGATTGACCGGGGCCTGAAGCACGATACTGTCCGGCGCCAAGCGTTCCAGTTCTACGAGTGACAACGGCGTGTCCACTGGGACGCTCCGGATCAGCCCAGCACGGCCTAGCACCGCCAGAGACTCCGCGCAGCGAGGCTGAGCAGCGTGCTGATCATGGTGCACTTCGGCCAGGACGGTCGGAATGGGCGACCAGGACGACAGCGGGTTCCAGTTCAGGTTGGCCGGGGCGATGGAAAAGTCCTCGCCAGCACTCAGGGAGAAATTGGTGTTGTACCCCGGGTCGCGGGCCAGCACTGGCAGCCAGCGGTCGTACATGGCCTCCTCCTGCTCTGCAGTGGCTACCGGCTCATCTGCATCGCTGATGAGCAAAGCAACGCTGGGCGCCCACACATTGAGGTATCCCGAGGCCTGGAGGCGCAGGCACAGGTCGACATCGGCCCAAGGAGCCAACTCGGCGCGCGCATCGAACCCCCCTTCGTCGAGGAATCTGCTTTTGCGGATCATCAGGCATTTACCACTGACCGCAGCGGCGTTCTGGTCCACCTGCAACCGCTGCATATAGCCACCGGCATGCAACGGCTGACCCATGAAAATCTGGCCCACCGGGCCGTTGAGACCAAGAATCAGCCCGCCTTGGCGAACGGTGAAGTCTGCACCGACCAGCTTGGCCCCCACAGCCCCCACTTCTTGGCGGAACGCGTGGTTGACCAACCGACGCAGCCAATCGTCTTCCAGCACCGCGACCCCGGCATCCAGCCAGAGCAAATATTCGCCACGCGCGCTCAATGCAGCCTGGTTGCGCGCCTGGGCCAACGACAGCCCATGGGGCAGCCGCAGCACCCGAACGGTCTGCGTTCCAAGGCCTTCGACACCCGCCAGCCAGGTCTGCAAACTTGGCTCGTCGTTACCGTGATCCAGTAACAGCACTTCGAAGGCCGGGTAAAGCGTTTTTTCGAGTATGCTTTCCATGCAGCGTCGCGCCCGGGCAAAACCACCCTGGGTGGACAGTAGAATACTGACCAGCGCTTGCTCGGCGCCGTAATGCACATCCAGTTGGCCAGGCACCCGCGAGTCAACCCGCGCTTGCGTATAACCCCGCGCCTGCAGATGCCGGCCGACAGCCCGCTGGGTATCCGCACAGTTCTGCAGCAAAGGTGGCCGACGCACCAGCAGAGGCTCGCTGATATGCCCCAAGCCCTCCAAACCTTTGTCTTCGATCAGTCGCAGGATGTAATCCAGCTCATAAGCCTGGCCTGCATCGCTGCGGAAACCACCGGCTGCCAGCCATGCGTCGCTGTTGTACAGCCAGTGGCTCGCAAACACCGCCGGCAGGCTCAAGAGCATGTCCAAATTCAGGTCCGGGCGCAGCGCGAGACCAAGCTCGTCGCCGTCCCCTTGCACCACCTCATCGCCATATACAGCGCGAAGCCCTTGTGTGTCGAGCAGATCGAGGGCAGCGATCAACAAGCCACTGGCAGTAAAGGTGGTACCGGCCTCAACCAGCATGAACCAGTTGCAGCCGGCCTCGGCTACTGCCCGCTGGATGACAGGCAATTGATCATCCTCAAGCTGCATGAAGCGCAGTTTTCCCTCGGCCGCAGTCGGCTCCTGGGGCTCACCCGGGCGTAACACGACGATCTTCACATCAGCATAAAGATGACGATCGGGCGTGAAGCTCTCCAACGTTGCCGCCAGTGCATCAGCATCTCCGGCACGATCGATCACCACTACACCGATAAGGGGGGCGACTTTATCCTCAAGGCGCGCCTTTATCAGGCGTTGTTGGGCGGAACTGGGAACACGCTCGGCTAGCCATGTGCTGACATCGGTCGGCACTGGCAGACGCGGGTATTGCGCCATGGCGATGCGAATCGTCTCTGCAACTGGCCTTACCAGGCCTGCACCCTCCGGGTTCTTCTCAAGAGCCTTCTGCCGCAGGATCTGGTCGCGCATTTGTACATAGGCCGCACGCAGCTCTGGGCTGTCAGCGCTGCGCATCCGCACTTTCAGCTCGTTGAGCTCAATGAAGTCGGCATTGATTGGGTGGCGCATCACCGGCAATTTCAAATGATCATAGGCGTGTACCTTCCACTGGCCCTGCGTGGCCAGAATCAACGGCAACAAGCGCTCCATTACGAAGACCTTGCTCTCGTAGCCAGCAGTGCCGCGATGATAGGTTGGCGCATTCAAGGCAGCGCCGTAGGGCGACGGCGACCGGGCGTCGCGTGCCTGCTCGGCGGCCTGGAAAATGCTTTCGGCCTGGCTTAGCCAGTGGCGCCAGAAGCGCGGCTTAGCAATGAAATAGTTGCAGAACTGGGAGTGCCGGGCATCCATTACCAGAGTTTCGATATCGACGCCTGGTGCAAGCCTACGGGCCATCTCGACAAATGCTGGCCAGATATTCGGGTGATAGATGAGCCCCTGAATGAAGACATTCTCGTACAGGGCACTTTCATCGAAGAACATCGGAAACAGCAGCACATCGGCTTCTGCAGGTGCCGAGCTACAAAACTCAAGCACCTGCTGGGCATTGAGGCCGGTTTTCTGCTTGAACCTTGGCGACAACACGCCGTAGAACGCGTTCTCGTCCAGCTGCTTATCGAGCAGCAGTGTACGCATCGGCCAGTATTCGGCCCAATCGGGACGCTGCCCGGTATTGTCGAAGGGAGTAAACCCAGGCTCGAGCATCGCTCGAGTTTCTTCGGAATAGAAAATCTGATGGATATGGGCTTGCGATGGGCCTGTGACAGGCTGCGGATCGACGAATGCCAGATACAATGACAAAGGGCCAGCAAGCCCGGGCATGCCCGGGAATGCACCAGCGCTGCGCAGCTCAACCGTGGTGGTACCCTGCTCGTCTGGCCGGTATGGCAAGAGCACGCGCTGGGCACGCGTATCGCTGAAATGCAGTTCACACTGCAGGTGGCCGTTGATCCAAAGCTCGGTGGTAAAAGGGAAGACATCGTACTGTTGCCCGGCCGCACAACACAGGAGCACCTCCACGCCGGTTGGCTGACGTGCGTGCCCGAGCACGGCAGGCTGAAGCCGCAGCGAAGCCTGCGGGCCTGCCAAATACTGCGCTTGCCGCGCACCCACCACGCGAATAAGCGAAGGCCCCAGCACCACATTGAGCTGTTCACTTTGCCACGCACGGTGGACACCATGTGCCCCCAATGTCTGCCAGAGGACCGAGAACACCTCGTCATCCACGCACTCGGGCAATTGCCCAAGCGCTCTGTGCATGACATGCGCCGGCAGCAACTGCCATGCCTGACGACCTTGGCGCTGTGCCAACGCCGCTTGCAAGCGCTGCTTGATCCATTGTTGCTTGTCTGCACTGGCCATCGGCGCCGGCAAAGCCTGCGGTTCGCTCAACACCAGCGCCTCGCATTCACCACTGGCCAATGCCGCAAGGCCATCACTGACCTGATGGGCGCTACCAGGAATGTAAGCGGCCTCCCCGTCCACGAGCATGAAGCCCAGATCCTGCTGGGCATCCGCCCAGCGCTGCGCCAACCATGCAGTTGCAGCAGCCCCCTTGTCGTCCCCCTGGAGCACGGAGATGCGTTTGAACGCCAAGCGGTCATCCAGCGCTTCTACCACCTCGGGACGTAGGCCGAGCCGACCGTCCACAATCACATGCAACCGCGGGACCGTGGCAATGGCAGCCGCAACCCGCTCTACCGAGCGGCCGTCCTGGAAGTCGCCGTACAAATGCCGGACCCGCTCGCGCTGAGCGGCGCGGCAATTCTCTGCATGGCAATGATGGGCATCGCTGAGCAACTCGAGAAACGCTGTATCGTCTGCGAACTCCATGCCGATATCACGCCAGGCGTTGCCTGGCGCGTCAGGGTTGTATTGCCAACGGCCCACGCGCTTTTCGCTGGAATACAACAGGATCGGGCGGTCCAACACCATGAATTCGAACAGCAGGGACGACCTGTCGGCGACAAGAATGTCGGCCTCGGCAAAGCTGTCAGCGATACTGGCCTCGGGATCATCTACCAGGCTCACTAAGGGGTCGGCTGCGGCCTGTTCGCGCCAGGTACCCATGAGGTTGCGGAACAGCGCCTTGTCGACGACAAAGCTGTGCTCGTGCTGAACAATAGCGGGGTGAGGCTTGATAATGATCTTCGCACGCGGGTACACCGAACGGATCAAAGACACCACGCGGTCGCCAAAGTAGACCGCAGCGCTGATCTCCGGGTTATAAGTCGGTGCGAAAAGGATGGTGGGCTCACCTTGGGCATGCGTCCTTGGGGCCAGGCGGAAGACCTGGTCGACCCAGGCGTTGCCCGTCAGCAGGAAACCATGACGGGGGCGAACATTGGACAGCAGCGTGTCTTCGATATCCCAGACGCTGCCACACATGTAGTCGGCACAGCGATACTGCGGTTCGGCAAAACCGTAGCGGGTAACCGAGCCATGGCGCATGCCAACCAACAACACCCCGTGCGCATCGCAGTAATCACGCCAGAATTCCACCGACCAACCATCGGCAACGACGATGACTTGAGGCTTCCAAGCCATGACATCATCGATAGAAAGGCTCAGTAAACTGGTTTCAAAGCAGGCTGCCAGTGGTCGCAACGAGCGGAAGTGGAAAGGCATGCTGCCGTAGCACGCCACCCTCAGGCCTGCAATGGGCAGTGCCTGCAGCTTCCCAAGGATCGGCGCGAACCCATACAGCACAGCCCCCTGCAAGTGATGGCAGAACACCTCTCGCAACCCAAGCGACCGTACGAGCGCAACACAGCGGGGCGCAGAGCGCTCGGCAGCATCGCCCACAGCCTTCACGTCCGCCGGATCATGCTGCAGGATGATCCGGCCGTCGGGTTTGAGCATGGACAGCGCATGCAACACCAGGCGAGCCACGTCATTGTCATCATCGATCGTAGCCAGCACGCCCATCAGGCAGATCACATCGAAGCGCTCTGCCGATGTAAATGCCAGGGCGACCGCCTGATGAAACCGCACATGCTCGATACCGGCCTGGCTGACAAGGGCACGCGCCTTTGCGAGCACTTCATCTCGCCATTCGCATACCACCACCTGTGCGGCATGCTGTGCCAGCAGCAACGTCAGCTCTGGGTCCGCGCAGCCGATCTGCAACAGATGCCCGGCAACTGGCAAAGCTGGCAATACCTGTGACTCAAGGCATTGCAGCAGATCCGTCACAGTCGGGGTGGCGCAAGTCTGCTCGTCTGTGCCAGGAGCGGAGCGGTTGAAGGATTGCTCAATCATGGTTGCCCCATTCCGCCGCAAAGACTTTACGCGCCATATCCAGATCCTCGACCGTATCGATGTCGAACGCTTTGAGTTCGAATGCAGGCAATGGTAACCAGGGTTCCAGCGCTTCGTAGACGTACATGGGCCTGTCGAAGATGACTTCCGGCTTGATCACGGCAATGCCTGTCCATTCCATCGAGTGCTGAGTTTCGCGGGTGAACCCTGAAACATTCGCGTTTTTTTCATCCATCAGTACACGCACGCCGTCACTGGTGGTATAGGGAGAAACCCCAATCAGTTGCTCGTGATGTTGAGAAGCTTGCAGGAAAGCTTTGAAGCTTTCAGGCTCCATAACCGTGTCTGCATCGAGCACCAGCATACGCTCCCGCAGGTGGCGAGAAACCCGATAGATGCTTTGCAAGGTATTGGTGCGTGCGTAATCTGGATTGCGTACCACGATCAGGTCAGGGCGCAGCGCAATGGCGTGCTCGATCACGTCCTCTTCATGAAAGCCGACTACCAGCCAGACCGTTTCGGCCCACTGCAAGCGTGAAAGATGCCAATCCAGCAGCGAACGACCCGCTACCTCGACAAGGCACTTCGGCTTGTTGAGACCCAGGCGCGAGCCGATGCCGGCAGCGCTGATTACAACGTGCTTAACAAGCGACATAGTGCCTTCCCATTGTAAGTAACGAAATCACTCAGTTTCACCAGCTCCTTGTTTGGCGCATGCACGCCGCCAAATGCGATACGCCAGTCGGCTGCCTCGAACATGGCGACATCGTTCATCCCCTCGCCCACGGCGACGATGCGCTCGAAGCGAGAGCGTAGGCTGTTTACGGCGTCACCCTTGTGCAGGATGCGCTCCACGCCATCCAACTGCCCTTGTTCATCCAGCCGAGCCAGCGAGGTGAAACTGCGGATGCCGAGCTTGTCCAGCACGGGCCGCACCCAAAGATCGAGGTTGCCCGTAACCACGAAGGATTGATCAGGATGGGCGGCAATGAACTCCAGGATGGCCTCGTCAAATTCAACATCACGCTCCAAGGCCTCGTGAATCCAGTCCAGTCGTGCATCGCGTAGCAGCCTGACGCGCAGCTTGAACGACTTGTCGAACGGTAACAGGCCTTCGATGGTGGCTTGCGTCAGCGCACTGATTTCGTCCTCCAGGCCGACCGAGGACGCGATCAGCGGCAATAGCTCCTGGCGCGTGAGCGTGCCATCGAGGTCAAAACAATAAGCCGTGTTCATACCGCCCCCTCGTCACGTCGCAATACGAAAAAGTACTGGCGCGTCTCGGTCCGCTTTTCCAGATCTTGCGGGAAAAGTAACTGTTCGCGCTCGACCGTCATTCCGATACCTGCGAAAGCCGTTGCCATCAAGGCATGCAATTCGTCCACCGTGCGGTAGATCGCCGAATACTCGTCAGACAGCTCTTCGGAGTAGAAGCGGTCAAGCGTGAAGCGCTCGGCCACGCCCACAGGTTCACGCAGGTACAGCGCGCCCCCCGGCTTGCACAGTTGTGCGGTGTCGCGCAGGACCTTCACGCAATCGTTGTCGTTGAGGTAAATCAGCAGGCCAGAGATCAGCGCCAGGTCGAAAGCCCCTTGCAACAGCATTGCCTGCGGCTGGATATCGGTTGCCGACATGACTTGGAAGTGCACATTTTCTAATTGCCGGATGGCGCTTTCGGCTCGGGCTTTTTCGATCAGACTCGCGGAGAAGTCCAGACCAAGGTACTGCAAGCCTTCACACCGCTGCGCAAGCAACCAGGCCCAGCGACCGACACCGCAACCCACGTCGAGCACCCGATGGGTATTGCCTAGGTCCAGGATGCCCACGACCGCGGCTTTTTCGGCCAGATCGCGTTGTTCGACCAGCTTGGCGTCATGATCCTGGTACATGGTCGCACTGAGCACATTGGAATACTCACGCTGCCCGCGTGATTCGAAAAATGCGCGGGTGGCGTCGTAATCGATGACGACGTTCCTACCCTTGATACGTCGAGAGTCGTTCAAGATTTCTCCTAGTTCCTGCAATGCCGATGCGCCGCAGTCAAAAAATCACCACCTTGGCTTGGCGTTGCGGGGGACAAAGCAAGATATCTGCCAACGAGCAGCCGACAATGCCACACGGCGGCAAGTGCCACGCCCATGATTGAGCCAAGTCAACTGTGCGGTTGCCTTACAGCTGACATAACGCAATCGGGCTGCATAAGCAGCCCGATTGCGTAACACCACGTTAGTCAGTCCGCAAGCCAACCCCGCTGCCAGTGCCGCAGGTTCTCGCCCTGCAGAATGAAATCACGCATGACCTGCTCTCGCAGCGCGTCACCCATTCGATAGCTGGCAGCCGGGTCATTGAGGTGGGTTCGGATTACTTCGAGCCACTCCTGAGTGCTGTTGCTGTAAACGCGGCTGCATGGCAGGTTACCGCGGTATGCAGCGGTATCCGAACATACGGTCGGGTAGCCACAAGCGCCGTATTCGAGCAGGCGTAGGTTGCTCTTGCAGTCGTTGAAGATATGGAATTCCAGCGGCGCCAGGGCCAAGTCGAGGTTGAGGCTGGCAAG
This sequence comes from Pseudomonas juntendi, assembly GCF_009932375.1. Lineage (GTDB taxonomy): Bacteria > Pseudomonadota > Gammaproteobacteria > Pseudomonadales > Pseudomonadaceae > Aquipseudomonas > Aquipseudomonas juntendi. The sequence goes on along the minus strand of NZ_BLJG01000017.1, from coordinate 32,243 downwards.
CTTGGCCGGATACGCCTGGAGCGATACGCCCGGGTGGTATTCATGAATGAAGGGGCGCAATGCCTGCGGACACATACCGAAGAATACCCACTCCACTTCGTCGGCAAGTTCACGTACTACCTCGGCGATGATCTCCAGGTCACCACTGTGGCTGGTCCCGCCCCCCCAACCCACACGAGGTTTGGAAGATACCCCGCGGCGGCTCCTGGGCAGGTTCGACCACAGGTGCGGTGCAAGCATGTTCGGTACCACCCGGATGTCTCGGTGCATGCCGCTGAGCGCATTACCCAGGGCCTCGGTCGTGACCACCAGCCGATCACACAGCCCGATGGCTTCTCGCAAGTGCTGCTCGATATCCGCTGGCTTGTTCCTGCCGTGGGTATTCTTGACCGGGGTACTGATCACATAATCGTCGATTTCGAATACCCGCCGGGCATTGCTGAAACGCGCAATCCGTTCGATTTCCTGAACCGACTCACGATTGTGACGTAACTGCACCACGACAACATCGGGGGCCATTCGCGCCAACTGCGCCGTACTCATCGATTCGTAGCTGGAAAAGCCCGTAATCAGCCCAGCCTGCTCAAGCTGCAACAAAGGTTCGGTAACGCGATAATGACCAATCGCCGAGTCGTTGATCGGCAACCCTAACACGCTCGGAACCACCCGTGAAATCAGCGGGTTCCATGAGCCCCGCAAGGTGGGTGTAAGGCTGAAGTCCGCAGACAACAGGCTGAGGTTGACGTTATACGCAGGGTCGCGCACCAGTGCCGACAGCCAACGTTCACAGAAGCGGTACTGCTCATCTTCGCGCACGCTGCGCCGACCATCATCATTCGCTTGCGCCATTAGGCTGACGGCAGCTTGCTGCAATTGCGCGTAAGGGGTCCAGACCATCAGGTAACCCTGGGCAGCAGCGCGCAGGCACAGGTCTACATCCCCCAGCCCCTGCGAATGATTCTTCTCGTCGAAACCCTGCAGACTGTCGATTACCTCTCGCCGAAGCATCATGCAATCCTGGCTCAGAGCCGACCAGTTCTGTACTACCTGCAATCGCTGCAAGTAGCCACGCGCCTGACCCGACTCGCCACCGAATGCCGCCTGCGCACCCCGACCCACCCCCAGCACCATGCCCGCGCTGGCAATGTTGCCCTGGCTGTCGAACAGCTTGCCGCCCACCGCGGCGACTTCCGGGCGGCCGGCATGGTTGAGCAACTCATCAAGCCAAGTGTCGTTCAGCACACAATAGCTGCACCCCAGCGTAACCAGATAGTCGCCCAGACTGGCTTGAACCGCATGGTTGAGCATATGCGCGACCGAGCATTCCCCCGCCACTGGCAGGATTCGCAACATTGAGGAAAACCCTTGCATCCGCCGCAACCAGTCCGATGTTGCCGGCGTTACCCGATCATCGTGCACGACGATGATCTCGTAGCGCTCATAGGCGGTATGCTGCAATACGCTTTCGAGAGTCGCCTGCAAACCTGCCTGCCGCTCATCGACGCACACCAGCACGGACACGAGTGGCTGTTGCTCATGCAGGTAATCGATACGATTGAGCAGTGCCATCTCATCATGACGGATCTGGTGGGCAACGCCCAGTCGGCTCAAATGCGCGGCAACAACCAGCTCGCTTTCTTCCGCCACATCGCGCGAAGACAACCACTGCGCGTAATCAGCGCCAGACTGGACCTGAATTTCTGGAATATGTTCTACCGCCTGGGGACCAACATTCTCGACCAGGCGCCAGACCAGATCATGGGTGGCCAGCGCACGATATCGACCATCGAGCCCGCCAAGGGCCAACACCCATTCACGCCGTAACGCCAGGGTACGCCCTAGATACGGATAGGAACGATACAGATCGAGATTGAAATCCGGCTTGAACACCGGTTCACACGGCCCGTCTTCCTTGAGGCCGCCCTCATCACTGTACAGGCAGCCCACGGAAGATTGCAGCGCCGCGCGCTCGGCCATGACCAGCAGAGCGGTCGGCGCAAGCTTGTCTCCCGACTGCAGCAGGTAGATCCAATCGGCAGCATCCAGCCCGCCTATGATTTCATTCAGTTGGCGCGTCCAGTCCGTAGCCGGCGCTAGGCTTACGCGACCAGCTTGTGCCGCCAAATCCAGCTCGCTGACCACTATGGTAGTGGTGGCGCCATAGTGCTGAGCTGCAATACTCGCCAACGTCACCTCAAGCCCCTTCGAATCGCCATCGAGGTCGCGCACGATCACCGCGATACGCGGCCGCACGGGCCACGCGGCAACCACATCTGAGGTCATCCGCAGTTGCGCACTACTTAACTGCCGGTCCTGCAGCCACTGGCGGTAAAAAGCTTCATAACTGTCGCTGTTGCTACCAACCCTGCCATTGAGGCGACACTGCCAAGTCGACAAGGTGCGCAACAGGCACAGTTCCTGCCACTGCCGAGGCACTTCAGACACTCGCGCCATTTCAACAAAGCGCACCCAGCCGGAAGCAACTGGTGCATCTCCACCGCGGGCCTTGAGCATCTGCGTGAGCCACCCCCACTCCTGCTGCGTGGATGCCTTGACCGAGTCATCCAGGCTGAGTCGCTCCGGGTGCAGGCGCTCGATAATAGCAGCGCTGCGCATGACGGCGACTTCACCGTGACGCATCAGACAAACGAACAGCACCAGATCAAGCAGTGCCTCGAACTGTTGTTCCTGATTGATAAGAACCTTGAGGATCTCCGCGGCTTCGCGTCTATAGAACAGCGCCGACGAAAAATTGCCAAGGAAGTTGACCGGGCTGCCCGCCAGGATCGCCAGCACATCGGACCCCTTGAACATGCTGTCGGTGTTGGCGAACGCCACGTTCTGCAGGCGCTGAGGCAAGACGAAGTCACCCGCATCGCAGAACACCCGCTGAGCGAGCGACACTTTGACTTCGGCATGCTGGAAAGCGGCAGCCTGCTGCTCCACGCAGCGCGCCAGCAAGCGGTCGTCGTCACACAGCACTTTGACCAGTTCGCCCTGAGCAGCTTCGAGCAAGGCCAGCACGTTGGCTGCCAAACCCAAACGCCTCGGGTTGCGCCGATAGTGCACACGCCCAGGCAGTCGTCCACTGGCGACCTCGACCATAGCTTCGATTGCAGAACCTTCGCTATCGTCCCCGATCAGTATTTCAAGATTCGGGTAAGTCTGGTCCAGCGCACTCTTCAGCGCCTCGTTGAAATAACGTGGGTTAAACGCAGGAATGACGATACTGACAAGGGGCTGTTGGTTCACGTTGATGACCTTTAAAAAAAATGCGCCGCACCTGAGGGTGACGACGCATGCTTGATAACGCAGGCCGCGTTATCAGATGTAATTGACCAGCGAAAGCCCGGCCACCTTGGCATAGGCCTGCAAAGAGGCCTGTAACATGTTGGTCTGCATCTGCAGGCGCAACATGACCTCGGCTGGGTCGCTCTCACGGATCGAGCTTTGAGTCTTGGCGTTTTCGGTACCCAATGCTTCGTTGGTTTCAGCCTGGACATCCAGCGCCTGGCCGCGCCCGCCAATAGAACTGACCGACGAAGACACTTGGTTGATCGCGCTGCTGACGTTGCCAACGGCCGAATCCAACGACGCCAGGAAGTTCTGCCGAGCTGTCGCGTCGCCGTCCTGCGGGGTACTCAGTGCAGCGCGCAGTTTGCTGATGGTATCGAGCACATTCTGGGTTTGATGGGTATCAACCTTGACCCCGAACGAGTCTCCGGCGCCAGGCGCGGCAGACAGCTCGAAGCTGACCCCCAGGGCGCTCGCGGTGGTGCCATTGGGCCCACCCAGTGTTCCGGAGGCAACCGGGCGGCTGTCTTCAGTCACAGGTGACGCGTACAACTCAAAAGCGTTGGCACCGGTAAACTTCAACACTGCGCCGCCGGCAGGAAACGCCGCTTTGTAAACATCTTGATCCGTGATGGTAGCGCCAGTGACCTGTGCCGAGGAGCTATTGCCAGGGCTCCGTGTACCGGACACTTCATCGGCCTTGGAGCTCAAACTGAACGAATGTCCTGCAATGACCGCATCCTCGTTGCCTTTGTCACCCTCTTTGAAGTTGACGTCCAGGCGTAGATCGACACCTCGGAAACTGATGGTGGCGTTGTCGCTATCAGGATCGAATTTGCCGCCCTGACTGGCTTCCAGCGTCACGTCATTGCCATTGGCATCGGTGATCTTGTATTCGGTGCTGCTGGTGAATTCGATGGTGTAAGGTTCGCCGCTGCGGAACTGATCATTGAAGGCGGAGTTCCCGGAAACCTGGCCATTGGACAGGCTGATGCGGCCATCATCAGTGGCTGGGGCGGTCAGCGTAGTCTCGCTGCGGCTGGTATTCAGTGCTTGTTCGAAAGCATCGTAACCGGTTTCGTTGGCCGCCAGGCTAAGCATGTCACCAACCTGAAGATTGAGCTTGCCCTGATCACCCTGGTAACTGTAGGTACCGTCTGCATTACGCACATACGGTGGCGTATCGCCCCGGGAGCCGGAGAAAATGTATTTGCCGCTCTCGTCCCTGCTGTTCATAAGGTTGAACAGTTGATCCTCCAGCGAAGCCAGTTCATCAGCGTTGGCCTTGCGATCGGCATCGGTAAAGGCGCCGTTACCCGAGCTCACCGCCAACTCGTTGACCCGCTGCAAAATGTTCCCGATCGAATTCAGGGTGCTCTCGGCCGTGCCCAGCGCATTGCGCACGTTGGTAATGTTGCTGCCGTACTGCTTCAACATGTTCTGCTGCTGCTCCAACTGCAACAACCGCGCCGCGCCCACCGGATCATCCTTGGCCGAGCGCACGCGAATGCCATCGCTGGCCTCCTGCTGAGTCTTCACCGTCTTGGCGAAGTTGCTCTGATAGTTGGCACTATTGGTGTTGTAGAACTGGGAAGTCGAGATGCGTACGCTCACGATCTAAGGCTCCTTAAAGGCTGTTGATCAGGGTGGCGAAGGTTTCCTGGGCCGCCTTGATGATCTGCGACGACGCGGTGTAGTACTGCTGGAACTTGATCAGGTTACCGGTCTCTTCATCGATCGACACACCCGACACACCGTCGCGGCTGTCCTGCGCAGAAGTGTGGAGCGCGCTGGTAGCATCGCCGTCCATCTGCGCCTGCCCGGCCTTGCCACCAACGCCGGATGCCAGCTTGGCGTAGGCATCAGTGAAGCTGATACCCTTGCCATTGGCCCCCACCTCGACCGTAGGCTTGGTCTGCAAATCGATCACCGACTGGCTGTTGCGGTTGTCCGCAGAACCTGCGCCGGTCAACGCCACGGTGTAACTGTCGCCATTTTGCGGGGCGCCGGAAACGTTCATCTCGAAAGTGAAGCTGCTACCCAGCGAGTTGCCGTTCCCATCGACCATTGGTACCGATAGCTGCAGCTTGTTGTCTTGGCCCGGCACGATGGTGCCGCTGCCAATCTCGGTGCCCTTGGCGTCATACATTTTGTAGGCCTGAGGGGAGGTACTGTTGTCACCGAAAACGAGCTTGACCGGGGTGGAATACTTCAGGCCGGTCTGCAACAACGAACGCTGGGCTGCATCGGAGATGTCCAGCTCGGATGTCAGGGTCGGCTGGGTTATGACGCCAGTCCCCTTATTGCCAGAACCGCTGGTGGCGCTCAGCGGCGCGGCAAGCGCCAAGCGTTTGGGGTCGGTCAGAACCGTCTCGATATTGGCTGCGGCGTTGCGGGTGGGTGTGATCTTGAAACTGTCACCCGCGCTCAGGCCTCCGCCATTGAGGGCAAGGGTGAAACCGTCGATCACCGGGGCCGGGTCATCATCGAGGCTGTAGCTACCCATGTCGGTGCCATCGGGCAACTTGCGGACCGTGTACTGCTTGTCGCTGGTGAAGGTCACCTGATAATCGCTGGTGGTCAGCTTACCGGTATCCTTGATGGTCACATCGAGGTTGCCTGAGCCTGGGCTGTTGTTCTGCTTGGCGATACTGCGCTGGCTGATAGCCGCAGCGCTGTTGATATCACCAAACAAGGTCGCCCCGAAATCACCATTTTTGTCGATGCCCTGGGCCAACTGGCTATTGATGGCATCCGCCACTACCAAGGCAACACGCCCCAGCTCGTTGAGCGCAGGGTCGAGCGTTTCCGAGCGATAGCGGATCAAACCGCCAAGTTCGCCACCGCTGGTGGTGCTGGTGATATCCATCTTGGTCGAGCCGCGATTGAGGATCAGACTCATACGGGTCGGGTCCGTCGCGCTTGGCGCCACCCCCAAGGTCTGCGTGGTCTTGCCCAGCACCAGCGCCTGGCCATTCTTCAGGTAAATATCGTAGTTACCGTCGCGCTCGACCACATCGGCGCCAATCAATTTGTTCAGCTCACGTACCGCACCATCACGCTGGTCGAGCAGGTCATTGGGTTGGCCGGAGATTGCGCTGACGCGAGATATCTGCTCATTCAGATCAGCGATGGTCTTGGTCAGGTTGTTAACCTGATCGGTGAGCGACGCCATATTGGCGTTGATGTTGCTGTTTTGCTGGTTGAGCTGCGCCGACAGCGTGTTGAAGCGCTTGGCCAAGGACTGCGCGCTGGTTAACAGCAACTGCCGCGAGGCGTCCTCGGTGGGCTTGGCCGCAGAGTCCTGCATGGCAGTGAAGAAACTTTGCAACGCTGCGGTGATACCGGTATCGCTACTCGACAGGGCAGTATCCAGCGGGGTGATCTGGTTAAGGTACGTGCTCGCCTCACTACTGAGCGACGTTGTAGTACGCAGCTGGTTCTCGAGGAACGCGTTATACACTCGACGCACATCGGCCAAAGTAGTGCCACTGCCAATAAAGACCTGGCCGACCTGCTGGCCGCCCTTGCTCTTCTGTACGTTCTGCTGGCGCGAGTAGCTCTCGACGTCGGCATTGGCAATGTTGTTACCGAGGGTATACATCCCCGACTGCGCGGCACCCAGCCCCGACATACCAATGTTGATCAGACTCGCCATGGTTTCCTACCTTTAAATTTTCGTTGCGGTACCGAGCAGTGCGTAGTGCTCGTACGACTTCATCTGTTTTGCTATCTGCGAGATCTTGCTGGCGTAATTCGGGTCGGTGGCGTACCCGGCCTTTTGCAACTCTTGCACGAACTGTTCAGGTTTATCGGCGGCTTTCACCGCATCTTGATAGCGCGAATTGTTCTGCAACAGGTTTACCAGGTCATGGAAGCTGTCCTGATAGGAATCGTACGAACGGAACGCTGCCGTCTCCTTGACGAACTGGCCATCGCGGAACTCGCTGGTAATCGCTCTCGCCTCGCCGCCCTCCCAGTTGCCAGTTGCCTTGATGCCAAACAGGTTGTGGCTGCTACTGCCGTCGCTGTTGCGCATCACCGACTTGCCCCAACCGGTTTCCAGGGCGGCCTGGGCTACCAGATAGCGAGGGTCGATACCAATGCGCTTGGCGGCTTGCTCGGCCATCGGCAGCATGGTGGCGACAAATTCATCACTGTCGGCGAACGCCTTTTTCGGCGCCAGCGGCGGCTGGGCCACCGCGCGACCGACAATACGCAGGCCGTTGTCCGGCACGGCAAAGACCTTGGCCGGTTGCTGGCCGTCACGGGCAGGTACGGCGGCGTTGTTCGGGCTGGCCGCCGACGGCACGATACCAGCCAATAGGCGGTCGGTGAGTTTGCTCGGCAAGGCCAGGCGCCGCGAATTGAGCGCCGCTACATCGTTGCGGTTAGCGCTCGCCAGGGTGGCTTGTACGGGCTCAGCCACCTTGTTGCCCCATAGCGCCGGGGCGCGGCCTTCAACGTGCGGGAACGGGCTGGTATTGACCGATGCACTCTTCTTTTTCGACAACTGGCGCACCAGCACGTCCTGCAGGCCGATACCGCCCCCCTCGCGGGACATGCTCACGGCCAATTGCTGGTCATACATGTCGCGGTACTGCTTGACCGTTTCGGTGTTCATCGGGTTGTCGTCGGCCAGCACGTCGCTGGCCTTGCGCGAGGCCTTGAGCATTTCGCTGATGAATAGCGACTCGAACTCCTGGGCCACCTTGCGTACGTTGGCATCGCTGTCGCGGTCACCATGCTTGAGCGCACTGAGGCGATTGAGGTCGGTGTAAGCACCGCTGTCGCCGCTGCCAGAAACCAGGCTTTTGCTGTTCATCGGTGCCGTCCTCAGATCACGATCAGGTCGGCTTGCAAGGCGCCGGCCTGTTTCAGGGCTTCGAGGATGGCCATGAGGTCGCCAGGTGCCGCGCCCACCTGGTTCACGGCACGGACGATTTCATCCAGCGTGGTGCCTGGGCCGAACTTGAACATCGGCTTGGCCTCCTGCTCCGCATTGACCCGCGAGCGTGGCACCACGGCAGTCTGGCCGTTGGAGAGCGGGCCCGGCTGGCTGACGATCGGGTCTTCGGTAATGGTCACGGTCAGGCTGCCGTGGGTCACCGCCGCTGGCGAAACCTTCACGTTCTGGCCAATGACGATGGTACCGGTACGCGAATTGATGATGACTTTGGCCACCGCCTGGCCGGGATCGATTTCCAGGTTTTCCAGGACCGACAGGTAGTCCACGCGCTGGCTTGGGTCCATCGGCGCACTGACCCGCACCGAGCCACCGTCCACCGCCTGGGCCACACCCGGGCCCAGCAGGTCGTTGACTTTGTCGACGATACGTTTGGCAGTGGTGAAATCGGGGCGGTTCAGGTTCAAGGTCAGGGTATTGCCTTGGTTGAAGCCGCTTGGCACGGCCCGCTCCACGCTGGCACCACCTGGAATCCTACCCGCCGACGGAACGTTGACGGTGATCTTCGAGCCGTCACGGCCCTCGGCGTCGAAGCCGCCGACCACCAGGTTGCCCTGGGCGATGGCGTAGACGTTACCGTCAATCCCCTTGAGCGGGGTCATCAGCAGGCTGCCGCCGCGTAGGCTCTTCGAGTTACCGATCGAGGACACGGTAATGTCGACCACCTGGCCCGGCTTGGCGAACGGCGGCAAGTCGGCATGCACCGACACGGCAGCGACGTTTTTCAACTGCACGTTACCGGAGCCTGGTGGTACCTTGATGCCGAACTGCGACAGCATGTTGTTGAAGGTTTGCAGGGTAAACGGGGTCTGGGTGGTCTGGTCACCCGTACCGTTCAGGCCAACCACCAGGCCATAGCCAATCAACTGGTTGGAGCGCACGCCAGAAATACTGGCGATGTCCTTCAGGCGCTCGGCCTGGGCCACACAGGCACAGGACAGGAGCAGGGTTGCGGCAATCAGCTGCCTTACGTTGAACATGGTCATCCGTACTCAGAAAGGCCAAAGCGGGCTGAGGAAGAAGCGGTCCAACCAACCAGGCTGGCTGGCATCGGCGAACGAGCCGGTACCGGAGTAGGTAATGCGCGCGTCGGCCACACGGGTGGACGGTACGGTGTTATCGGTGGCGATGTCGTCGGCACGGACCATGCCGGCAATGCGCACCAGCTCCTCGCCGGTATTCAAGGTCATCCACTTCTCGCCGCGCACGGCGATGATGCCGTTGGGCAACACCTCGGCCACGGTAACGGTGATCGAACCCGTCAGGGTATTGCCCTGGGTCGCCTTGCTGTCGCCTTTGGTGGCGCGGTCACCGCTGTAACCGGCCTCCAGCGACAGATCACCCCCGCCGAATGGGTTATTGGTATTCGGCGAGCCTCCAAACAGCGAGGTCAGGCCAATATCGGTCTTGCTGGTCTTGGCGATCTGCGAGCCGGCGTTCTTGCTAGCCGATGTACGCTCGTTGAGGGTAATGGTAATGATGTCACCCACCCGGAACGCTTTACGGTCGCTGTACAGGTTCTGCTCGAAACCGGCCTGGTAGATCGAACCGTTGTTGGCCGCTGCCGGCAGTGGGGTGCGCGGCAGAACCGGCGCGTAGTACGGGTCGTTGGGCTTGGGCGTCGGCGCGACGCAACCTGCCAGCAACACCGCCCCCCCCAGGGCGAAAACGGACAACAGACGATTCATGACGCTTACCTCACGAGTGCAAAAAACTACCAGGCTCAGAGCTGCCGGCCTCAGAGCTGTTGAGTAACGAACGACAGCATCTGGTCGGCGGTGGAGATGACCTTGGAGTTCATCTCGTAGGCGCGCTGAGTGGTGATCATGTTCACCAGCTCTTCTACGGTGCTGACGTTGGAGTTTTCCAGGGTCTGCTGCAGGGTGGTGCCGAAACCGTTCAGGCCCGGGGTGCCGACTTGCGGCGCGCCACTGGCCGCGGTTTCCAGGAACAGGTTGTCGCCGATTGCCTGCAGGCCGGCCGGGTTGATGAAATCGGCGGTCTGGATGTTGCCGATCACCTGCGCTGCAGGGTTGCCGGCGGTCGTGATAGACACGGTGCCGTCCTGGCCGACGGTAAAGGTCTGCGCGTCGTTAGGCACAACGATGGCGGGTTCCAGGGCAAAACCGTTGGCAGTGACGATCTGGCCGTCAGAGTTCAGGTGGAAGGTCCCGTCACGTGTGTACGAAACGGTGCCGTCAGGCTGCAGCACCTGGAAGAAACCACGGCCGTTGACCGCCATGTCCAACGGGTTCTCGGTCGTTTGCAGGCTACCCGTCTGGAAGTTTTTCTGCGTACCGACAATGCGCACGCCGGTACCGACCTGCAGGCCCGAGGGCAGTTCGCTGTCCTGGGTAGACTGTGCGCCAGGCTGGCGCTTGATCTGGTAAAGCAGGTCCTGGAATTCGGCACGATCACGCTTGAAACCGGTGGTCGAGACGTTGGCCAGGTTGTTGGAGATGACCGTGAGGTTAGTGTCCTGGGCGGACAGGCCGGTTTTAGCGACCCAAAGAGCCGGAAGCATTAGTGTTCTCCTCGTGCGCCTGTTTTACGGCACCCGTTCAAAAGTGATTAGCCGATTTGCAAAACACGCGCCATGGCTTCGTCGCCTTCCTTGGCCGCATTCATCATCTTCACGTGCAGTTCAAATTGACGCGACAGCGCCAGGACCGAGGTCATCTCTTCGACGGCGTTGACGTTGCTGCCCTCGAGAAAACCAGATACCACCCGCACGTTGACGTCGGCGTCGGCTGGCTGGCCAGAGGTGGTATGGATCATGCCATCGAGGCCTTTGGTAAGACCCTTGGTGTCCGGGTTGACCAGCTTTATACGGTCGACCTCGGCCATCACTCGCGGGTCTTCACCCATGGAACGAATGCTGATGGTGCCATCGGCGCCCACCTCCACCTTCTGTTCTGGCGGGATGGCAATCGGGCCGCCGTTGCCGATCACGGGCATGCCGTTGCCGGCACGCAGCACCCCCAAAGCATCGATATTCAGGCTGCCTGTACGAACATAGGCCTCGCTACCGTCCGGGGCTTGTACAGCGATGAAACCTTTGCCGGTTACCGTCACGTCCAGATCTCGACCAGTTTCGACCATCGGCCCTTCGCTGAAGTCGGTGGCCGGACGCTCGGTCATGGCAAAGGCGCGCGCCGGAAAGCTGTCGCCAAACACCGGCATCGAACGCGCCTGCTCCAGGTCACGCTGAAAACCGTTGGTGGAAATGTTCGCCAGGTTGTTGGCGTGGGCCTTCTGCGCCAGCGCGTTCTGGCTGGCGCCGGTCATGGCCACGTAAAGCATCTTGTCCACAGTCATCCTCCGCTGCACTGGCGCTCGTTTGCCGTACGCCGCTGCTTTACTGGCAAAGAAGCAAGTTCCGAACCAACTTTCTGAAATCGTGAAAAAGCCCATGAATACGGGCTTTTCGGGGGTCGTGTTCAAGTAGCGGACGCCGGTTATCCGGCGCCGGGTTGCCGATGGCGGCAAACTTGTACCGACCTCTTCGCGGGCGCGCCCGCTCCTACAGGTAGAGCGCTGGCCTTGAGGTCTGCGCTTGCTGTGGGAGCGGGCGTGCCCGCGAAGAGCCGGTACAGGCTTCATCAACGCTCGCGGCAACCACCATTGTTGTAGGGGCCGGCGAACTTCTTCCAGCCATCCCCCGGCGACCATTGCGAGCACACCAGCCGACCATCCACCTGGCTTTCCCAACGCCACCAGGGCGCGGTACCGGCCAGGGCCTGGCACAGACAGAAAGCGGCGATCACTGCCACAACCAGTCTTTTCATAACCCCCCCTGCAAAGACGACAAACCCCTTCACGACAAAGGGGTTCGTCCACACACGCTCAGCCAGCGACCATCAGGCCATCTGAATGATGGTCTGCATGATGGTGCTTTCGGTAGAGATGGTTTTGGCATTCGCCTGGTAGTTGCTCTGCGCCTTGATCAGCTCGACCAACTCCTGGGTCAGGTTGACGTTCGAGCCCTCCAATGCATTGGACTCGACGCTACCCAGCGTACCGGTCTTCGGCGCATCGATACCAGGAATGCCGGAAGTGTAGGTTTCGGTCCAGCGGGTACCACCAATCTGCTGCAGGCCCTGCTCGTTGGCGAAGCTGGCCAGGGCCACCTGGCCGATGGCACGGGATTGCTGGTTACTGAAGCTGGCGAACAGCACGCCCGTCGAGTCGATGCTCAGGCTCGACAGAATACCGGTCGCGTAACCATCCTGGGACTGCGACATGCGCGCGGTCTCGGTGTTGTACGAGGTGGTGCTGTTCATCGACAGGCGCATGCCATCGGCATTACCCACCGCGCCGTTGGAAGCCCAGTTACCTGCCGAATCCTCCACCGCAGGCACCCAACCGGTCATGGTGAAGGTGTTATTGGTGACGGTGAACGACGAGCCCGCCGGGTGACCGGTGTTATCAGCCGCCATGCTCTTGACCGAGCCATCGCTGTTGAAGCTGATGGTGCCGGTCAGCGGTGTAGTGGAGGATGGGTCGAACGGGTTGCGCCCATCGACCAGGGTGTACATGGTCCACTCATTGGTGCCGGTCTTGCGGTAGAACTGCTCCATGGTGTGCTCGTTGCCCTGGCTGTCATACACCTTGGTCGGGAACGACTTGGTATACGTCGACGCGCTGGCAGGATCGAACGGCAGGTTAGGCACCATCGCGCCGTTGCCGTCATCGACCTCGAGAGGGATATCGGCGGCCGAAGAATTCAGGTTGATACCCTGATCGATCAGGGAGGTCGCCTTTGGCTGCAGCGCCGAGGTATCAATCTGCAAGTCCTTCAGTACACCCTTCTGAATATTGCCAGCCGCATCAGCGGTATAGCCCTGCAGGCGCAAGCCGTCGGAAGTCACCACGAAGTTGTCCTTGCTGGCCTGGAAAGCACCTGCACGGGTGTAGACACGCGAGCCATTATCGGACAACACGAAGAAGCCCTGCCCTTGAATTCCCATGTCCAGCACGTTGCCTGTGGTGTTTACATCGCCCTGGGTGAACTGTTGGGAAATGGCAGCCAGGCGCACCCCGTTGCCCACTTGGTTCTTGCCGACACCCAAGCGGTTGGCACCCGCGTAGACATCCGCGAACTCGGCACGCGAAGACTTGAAGCCAGTTGTATTGACGTTGGCGATGTTGTTACCAGTGACGTCCAACTGCTTGTTCGCCGCAGACAGACCGCTAAGGCCGATATTGAAAGACATGAATTCGCTCCTTGTGCCGCGCTAACGGGCCTTAGATACCAATGGTTTGTACGTCGGAAAGAGACACCTTGCCGACACCGGCGAGGTTGAGCACCATTTCACCCGTTGCGCTGAAGCTGACGCTGGTCACCTTGGCCGGCAAGAGGGTGTTCATCTGCACCGACTGTCCATCTACTGTGGTGGTGGCAGTGAACGTGTAGGTGCCCGGGTCGACTTTCTCCCCGCTGCTGTTGGTGCCATCCCAGATGAAGTCAGCGTAACCCGCCTTCTGCTCACCCAACTCGATGGTCTTGACGGTGTTGCCGTCCTTGTCCTTGATGGTGATCTTCGCTTCGCTGATAGCCTGAGGCACAACGAACTGGGCATTGAAGCTTTCAGTGGTATCAACCACAGCTTTATCGTTCTGCACCACCACCGATCGGCCTACCAACGATGAAGCCTGCAGCGCCTGCGACGACGCCATGGCATTGGTGATACTGCTAACCGACTCATTCAGGGAGGTAATACCTTCCAAGCTGCTGAACTGCGCCAACTGAGCAACGAATTCACCGTTGTCCTGCGGGTCCAGCGGGTTCTGATGCTGCATCTGCGTTACAAGCAGCTGCAGGAAAGCATCCTTACCCAACGAATCAGTGCCGGTCTTGGAAGCGGTATCCGTGGTTTTCTTCGTACTGCTACCCACACCGGACGCCGTGAGCACATCATTGAGGTTGACGCCGGTAGTCTCGATTGCCATGGTCTGGATTCCTTATCACTGCCCGAGGGTCAGCACTTTCTGCATCATGCTCTTGGCCGTGTTCATCAGCTCGGCGTTGGTCTGGAACGCGCGGCTGGCCGAGATCATGTCAGCCATCTCCTCGACCACGTTGACGTTCGGGTAGTAGACATAGCCGTCCTTGTTCGCCGCCGGGTGGTTCGGCTCGTAGCGGGCTTCAAGGTTGCTCTGGTCTTCGACGATGCCCTTTACCTGCACGCCCTGCCCGGCTTCACCCTGGTCCTCGAACAGCGACTGGCTGCCGCCAGCCTGTGCATCCTGGAAGGTCGTGGCGAACACCGGATGGCGAGCGCGGTAGGTCTGGTCGATGCTCGACGAGACCGTCTCGGCGTTGGCGATGTTGGAAGCGACGGTGTTCAGGCGCGTGTTCTGCGCGCTCATGCCGCTACCGGCAATATTGAAGACACTGGAAAGGGACATGGTCATTCTCCCCGCAGGGCGGAAACCAGCCCTTTGAATTTACTGTTGAGCAAGGTGAAGCTGGCCTGGAAGCCAATGGCGTTTTCGGTGTAGTTCGACTGCTCGATCTGCGCGTCGACGGTGTTCTGGTCGATCGAAGGCTGCAGCGGCGTGCGGTATTTAAGCGTGTCGTCAGCAGCGACGGCCAGGCCTTCGGCTTCGATGTGCCGGCTGTTGGTCCGCTCCATGGCAAAGCGGCCACTTTGCTGCTTGCTGGTTTCGGCGGCGAGTACCGAAGAGAAGTCCATGTCACGCGCCTTGTAGTTGGGCGTGTCGGCATTGGCAATGTTGTTGGCCAACACTTCGGCGCGCTGGGCGCGGAAGCCCAGTGCCTTTTCGTGAATGCCAAGCGCCTTGTCGAAACTGATGCTCATATCGGGGAAACCTTCAGAGGTTGACCGGAGTTTTGTTGAGCAAGCTATAGCAAGGGCTGTGCCAACCCCCCGGACCCCCGAAAATACGGGGTATGCGCGCGGCATGCTGTCAGGGTGATGCCAGAAAAGCGGCAAAGGCCTTCCGCCTTTGGCAGTGAAAGCGGCAATTACCGGTTGGCAAAAGCGGCAAAACAAAAATTTGACGTCAGGGTTTTCCTGAGCCGGCCTCTTCGCGGGCATGCCCGCTCCCACAGGGGCCATGCAAGCCTGAAGGCGGTACAGGCAAACAAAAAGGCCGGCAACTTTCGCCGCCGGCCTTCTGCTTACTTGGCCTGGTAGATGATCCCCGGGCTGCACTGCACCATCTGGTAATGGTCCGGCAACCCGTTCAACGCCTCCGAGGCACCGAGGAACAAGTAGCCACCCGGCTTCAGCGTGCTGTGAATACGCAGCAGGATGTCGCGCTTCACCTGCGCCGAGAAGTAGATCAACACGTTGCGGCAGAACACGATGTCGAACTTGCCCAGGCTGGCATAGCTGTCGAGCAGGTTGAAGGCACGAAACTCGACGCGGCTGCGGATCGCCGGCTTGACCGCCCAGCGCCCAGGCCCCTTGGGGTCGAAATAACGCTGCAGGCGCTCCTGGGACAAACCGCGGGCAATCGCCAGGCTATCGTACTCACCGGTCTTGCAGTTGGTCAGCATGGTACCGGAGAGGTCGGTAGCCACGATTTGCGCACCCATCTTCAGCTGGCCGAGGTTGCTGCGCTCGAACTCGTCAATGGCCATCGAGATGGAATACGGCTCCTGGCCCGACGAGCAGGCAGCGGACCACATGCGCAGCCGCTGCCCAGGGTTGTTGCGAATGAACTCGGGAATGACCTTGTTCTTCAGCACTTCGAACGGATAGGTGTCGCGAAACCACAAGGTCTCGTTGGTGGTCATGGCATCGACCACCTGCTCGCGCAGGCCGCCGCGCGGCTGGGTCTGGATGCGCTGCACCAGCTCACCCAGGCTCTTGATGCCCTGTTGCTCCATCAGCTTGTTGAGACGGCTGGAAACCAGGTACTGCTTATTTTCCCCCAGCAGGATGCCACAGGCTTTCTCCAGGAAGACCCGGAACTGTTCGAAATCCAAATTACCCGTAGACACTACTGCCGCCTCTTTTCAATCACTGGTGCCAGGGCTAGCCCCGGCTGCTTCAATGCGCTGCCTTGATCCGGTCGACCACCCGCTGGGCCAGGTCGTCCGGCTTGAACTTGGCCAGGAAGTCATCAGCGCCGACCTTCTTGACCATCGCCTGGTTGAACACCCCGGAAAGCGAAGTATGCAGGCAGATGTGCAGTTTTTGCATGCGCGGGTCACTGCGAATTTCCGCGGTAAGCGTATAGCCGTCCATTTCCGGCATTTCAATGTCGGAGATCATCATCAGAAACTCCTCTTCCGGCTTCTTGCCCTCCTCCACCAGCTGGCGCAGGTAGTTCAAGGCCTGGCGGCCGTCATTGAGCGCCACCACTTCCACCCCGACGGTCTGCAGGCAGCGGCTGACCTGCTTGCGTGCCACCGACGAATCGTCGACGGTCAGCACCCGCAGCAGCACGGCCTTGTCCTGCACCTCGGCATCGACCACCCCGGCCGATACCGATTCGGAAGAAGGTGCCACCTCGGCCAGCACTTTCTCCACGTCGATGATCTCGACCATGCGGTTATCCACCCGGGTGACGGCGGTCAGGTAGTGGTCCCGGCCGGTGCCCTTGGGTGGTGGGTGGATCTCTTCCCAGTTCATGTTGACGATGCGTTCGACCGAATGCACCAGAAAGCCCTGGGTCTTGGTGTTGTACTCGGTGATGATCACGAAACTCTTGCGCGTGTCTTCCTGCAGCGGTCGCAGCCCGGTCGCCATCGACAAGTCGAGGATCGGGATGGTCGCCCCACGAATGTTGGCCACCCCGCGCACCACCGGGTGCGCCTTGGGCAGCAGGGTCAGCGCAGGGCATTGCAGCACTTCCCTGACCTTGAATACGTTGATGCCGTAAAGCTGTTCGCCATTGAGGCGGAACAGCAGCAACTCCAGGCGATTCTGCCCCACCAGCTGCGTGCGCTGGTTGACCGAATCCATCACACCCGCCATGCCAGACTCCTTAACATTTCAGCCTTACGTTGCAACTCGAACAGTGAGTCGGCACGGGCTTTGCTTTTTTGAGCGTCATGTACACGAAAACGACATTTTTCCGACGATTGACGCGCCTGCTGACTGGCTCGCTGGCCACGCTGTGCCTGCTGATGCCCGGCGTTCGCACGCTAGCGGACGCGTTCACCTTGCCTGAACAGCTTATCGGTGTCACCCAAGGGTTTCTTGAATTTACCGTCGAAGATTATCTGGCCAGCACCCAGACCGCCGGCCGCTATGAAATCGAGGTCAGCTCGCTGGACCCGCGCCTGCGCATGCCGTTGTGCAGCCAGCAACTGGACGCCTCGCTGGAAAGCCCCGCGCAGCCACTGGGCCGGGTGACCGTGCGGGTGCGCTGCAACGGCGCCGCGCCGTGGACGGTATTCGTTCCCGCCACGGTGCGGCTGTTCCGCGACGTGGTGGTGGTAACCCGCCCGCTCAAGCGTGACAACGTCGTTGGTGAAGGCGACGTGGCCCTGCGCGAACGGGATGTCGGCACCCTGGGCCAGGGCTTCCTCAGCGAACTGGACCAAGCCGTGGGCATGAAGATGCTGCGCCCCACGGTGATCGACCAGGTGCTCACCCCGCAGCACCTGGAGCAGGCCGAGGTGGTGCGCAAGGGTGATCAGGTGGTCATCGTGGCGCGCACCGGCAGCCTGAGCGTGCGCATGCCAGGCGAAGCCCTGAGCAAGGGCGGCCTCAGCGAGCAGATAAGGGTACGCAACCTCAATTCGAAACGGGTGGTCAAGGCCAGGGTCACCGGCCCTGGCCAGGTCGAGGTCAGCATGTAGACCAATCGCCAGAAGGCGCTGGCGGTGCGGAACCGCATTTCCTAAACTGTGTCAGAAAACGGGTGGCGAGCTTGCTGACAGGCGGCAACGCATTTGTGCCTAAAGTTTCTATCGGGTTGGCCGAAAACAAGGCAAGCGTCCAAATACCCAGAGGTTTCTGATCATGGTCATCGACTTCAGTCGTTTGAATAACTCTCCGTCCGTCACGGGCGGCGTGCGCGGTAACAGCGCCACCGGCAGCGCCGAAAAACCGGCAGCCAGCCAGGAAGCGGTGAAAGACACCGGCGCCAGCGGAGAAGCGGTACACCTCAGCCAAGAGGCCCAGCAGTTGCAGAAGATCAGCGACAAGCTGCGCGACGAACCGGTGGTCAACAGCGCCCGTGTGGCTCAGTTGAAACAGGCTATCGCCGACGGCAGCTACCAGGTCGATGCCGGCCGGGTCGCCAGCAAACTGCTTGATTTCGAAGCCCAGCGCTGACCGAGCGGCGCGCTGACTTCACGGACGCTAGAAAAGCCAAGAGTTAGCCATGCACGACACCACATTGCTGCAACTGATCGAAGATGACATTGCCCCGCTGCAGGAACTGCTTGAGCTCCTGCAGAAAGAAGCCGTTGCTTTGCATGGTCGCGACATGTCGCCACTGGAGAGCATCTTGGCGCGCAAGCAGTCTTTGATCGTGCTGCTCGAGCAGCAAGGGATCCGTCGCGGCAACCTGCTCACCAGCCTAGGCCTTAGCGCCGATCGCGCAGGGGTCGAGGCCGTTGCCGCTCAATCGCCAAATGGTGCATTGCTACTGCAGCAACTCGACGTCATTAGCCAGCTGATGCAAGCCTGCCAGCAAGTCAATGAGACCAATGGCCGTATCATCCAGGTGCAGCAACACGTCACCAATAACCAGATCCGCATCCTTCAAGGCGGTGATTCACCGTCGCTGTACAATAGCCGTGGCGGCACGTCGCTGCTGAGCAAGCCACGCGCCCTCAGCCAAGTCTGATTTTTCTATCAAGGCACGGAACATACTGGCAAAATGCCGTTACTTGCGTGAGTCGCTTTTGCCTGGAGAACGATAAGCCGTGTTCAATGAATCAGATGCCCCGCAACCGCCAAAGGTGCTGAGCACCCCTTTGGAGATTGCGGCCAACTTGCGGCAACTGCAAGAAAGCCACGACCCGCTGATCATCACCTTCCATGACCGCAGCCACCGCTTCCAGAGCTACGTGACGCACGTGGACCGTGAAAGCAATACCCTGGCGCTGGATGAAATGATCCCCCGTGACGGCGAGAAGTTCATCGAGAGCGGTGAACACTTCCGTGTCGAAGGCTTCCACGACGGCGTGCGTATTGCCTGGGAATGCAACCACGCACTGAAGATCAGCGAAGTCAACGGCCACCGCTGCTACAGCGGCCCCATGCCAGTCGAGATGACCTACCACCAGCGCCGCAATGCCTTCCGCGCCGCGCTGAAGCTGTCGCAACTGGTCGACGTGATCCTTGACGGGACCCACCTCAAAGGCAACGGTGCCCTGCGCGGCAAGCTGCTGGACATCTCCGCCACCGGCTGCAAACTGCGCTTCGAGGGCGATGTCGAAAGCCGCCTGCAACTGGGCCAGGTGTATGAGCGCTTCAAGGCGGGTAACCCGCTGGGCCTGGTCGACACCATGGTCGAGCTGCGCCACCTGCATTATGAAGAGCGCATCAACACCACCTTTGCCGGCGTACGCTTCCACAACCTCAGCGGCCCGGCACAGCGCAAGGTCGAGAGTTTCGTGTACCAGCTGCAGCGTGAGGCGCGGCGGTTCGACAAAGACGACTACTGACCGTCGGCTGGTTGAAGCAGAAACGCCACCGTTCGAGGTGGCGTTCTCGTTTGTGTTTCTCCAGTGCTGGCCCCTTCGCGGGCTCGCCCGCTCCCACAGGGTCATCGCCAGCCTCGAGGGCTGTGCAGTACCTGTGGGAGCGGGCAAGCCCGCGAAGAGGCCGGCACAGGCTTACACTGACTTGCTCGCGTCTTCAGCCTCGGGCGCCTGTTGCTCGGACAACTAGCCCAGCGTCAGCGAAACGCCACCGTTCGAGGTGGCGTTTGCGTTTGTGTTTCTCCAGTGCTGACCCCTTCGCGGGCTTGCCCGCTCCCACAGGGTCATCGCCAGCCTCGAAGGCTGTGCAGAACCTGTGGGAGCGGGCGAGCCCGCGAAGAGGCCGGCACAGGCTTACACTGACTTGCTCGCGTCTTCAGCCTCGGGCGCCTGTTGCTCGGCCCCCTTCTCTTCCGCCTCGGTATCCTCTGCCGCCACCGGCGCCTGCATTACATCCTGCACGGTCTGCTCATCCACGCGCGGGTCCAAGGCCGCCGACAATGGCGAACCGGCCGCCGGCATCGCCACGTGACCAAGCGGTGCGTCCTGCACCTGGTGCAAGCCGGTAACCGCCTTCGGCCGGATGCGCCACACCAGCACCAGCGCAAAGAACACGAAGAAGGCATACAGCATCTGCGCGCCCAGCACCTTCATCAGCACGCCAGCCGCCAATGGCCCGATACAGGCGCCAACGCCGTAAGTCACCAGCAGCATCGCGGTCAACGACACCCGCCGCTCACTTTCCACGTGGTCGTTGGAAAACGCCACCGCCAGCGGATACAGACAGAACTGCAACAGCGAAATCACGAAGCCGATGCCGAACAGCAACTCCAGCGGCACGCTGGGCAGTACCGCCAACGGCGCTGCCGCCAGCGCCAGGCCCACCGCCACGCTGCGGATCAGTACCGCCCGGTCGTAACGGTCGGACAACCAACCCAGCGGCCACTGCACCAGCAGGCCGGCAAAGATGCAGCTACCCATGAACAGACCGATCTGCTCCGTGCTCATGCCCTGGCTGGAGGCATACAACGGCGCCAGGCCGTAGAACGAACCCACGATCAGCCCCGAGCCGAGCACGGTGCTGAGCGACTGCGGCACGCGCTTGATG
The DNA here is from genome assembly GCF_009932375.1 of Pseudomonas juntendi. Classification (GTDB taxonomy): domain Bacteria; phylum Pseudomonadota; class Gammaproteobacteria; order Pseudomonadales; family Pseudomonadaceae; genus Aquipseudomonas; species Aquipseudomonas juntendi. The sequence continues at coordinate 11,237 of NZ_BLJG01000017.1, read as the reverse complement.
AAGAACTTCGGCTCCATCGGGGCCGGGCGCAAGGGTGCCGGGTGAATACGCCGGGTCATGGCCACCGGCACCAGGCACAGGGCAAAGCACATAGCCACCAGCATCAGCAGTTCCGGGCCTAGCGCCGGGTGCACCACCAAAATCAGCTGGCCGAGCACCAGGCCCAGGTACGAGGCAATCATGTACCCGCTGAACACCGCGCCGCGGTGCTTCACATCCGCCTGCTCGTTGAGCCAACTCTCGATGACCATGTACTGGCACATCATGCCCAGGCCAACAATCATGCGCAGGCCGACCCACGCCGGCAGCCAGTCGGTCAGGCCATGGCCGAGCACCGCCGCGCCAACGATGCCGGCGCAGGTGGCATAAGCGCGTATGTGCCCGACCCGACCGATCAGCCGGTGGCCGACCTTGCCGCCCACTGCCAGGCCAAAGTAGTTGGCCGCCATCAAGGCACCTACCCACAGGCTGTCGACGTGGTCGGCAGCCAGGCGCAAGGCGAGGTAGGTACTGAGCAGACCCGAGCCGATCAACATCATCAGCGCGGCGAAATACAACGACTGAAACGGCTTCCATACATTTCGCATAGGTACCGAGGAGCTCCCTGGTCAGGTGGCGGGCTGCTAGCAGCATAAGGGCAAAACCCGCTCGGCGCAGGCCCCCTTTGAGCGATTTGCCGCCATGGCGGCGTGTCCGGTGCAGGTGGTGTCGCGATCAGGCTGGTACTGCCAGCACGCGCTGCTTGGCACGGTTGCTGGCGACCTAGCCTTCGATGAATTCGCAGTTCAACAGTTCCCACGCCAACGGCGCTGCATGGCTCACTCGCGCAAGGTCATGCCATTGGCTGGCAGCGGCAGGGCGGTTTTATAGCGCACCTGCTTCAGGGCAAAACTCGAGCGAATATTGGCCACACCCGGCAACCGGGTCAGGTAATCGAGAAACCGCTCCAGCGCCTGGATGCTGGGCAGCAGTACCCGCAGCAGGTAGTCCGGGTCACCGGTCATCAGGTAGCACTCCATCACCTCGGGCCGCTCGGCGATTTCTTCCTCGAAGCGATGCAGCGACTGCTCCACCTGTTTCTCCAGGCTGACATGAATGAACACGTTCACATCCAGCCCCAGCACTTCGGGGGACAACAACGTCACCTGCTGCCGGATCACGCCAAGCTCTTCCATGGCCCGCACCCGATTGAAACAGGGCGTGGGCGACAGGTTCACCGAGCGTGCCAGCTCGGCGTTGGTGATGCGGGCGTTCTCCTGCAGGCTGTTGAGAATGCCGATATCGGTACGATCGAGTTTGCGCATGAGACAAAATCACCGGTTTTTTTTGGTTATGCGGAATGTTTATCTGCCGCGCACGGCAAAGGCAATCAACTTGAGAGAAAAATTCTCCTGCCGGGCCACTAAGATGTAGGTGACGCTGACCTGCCAGTCACAAGCCGGCACTCAGCGGCGGCCGCTTCAAAGCTCACAAAAACAAATACCCGAGCGAGCGTAAAAAGCATGAACGAGTACGCCCCCCTGCGTTTGCATGTGCCCGAGCCCACCGGCCGGCCAGGCTGCCAGACCGATTTTTCCTACCTGCGCCTGAACGACGCAGGTCAAGCCCGCAAGCCCCCTGTGGATGTCGATGCTGCCGACACCGCCGACCTTTCCTACAGCCTGGTCCGCGTCCTTGACGAGCAAGGTAACGCTCAGGGCCCGTGGGCTGCAGACATCGACCCGCAGGTCCTGCGCCAGGGCATGCGCGCCATGCTCAAGACCCGGGTGTTCGACAGCCGCATGGTGGTTGCCCAGCGCCAGAAGAAGATGTCTTTCTACATGCAGAGCCTGGGCGAGGAAGCCATCGGCAGCGGCCAGGCACTGGCATTGAACCGCACCGACATGTGCTTCCCCACCTACCGCCAGCAAAGCATCCTGATGGCCCGCGACGTGTCACTGGTGGACATGATCTGCCAGTTGCTGTCCAACGAGCGCGATCCGCTCAAGGGCCGCCAGCTGCCGATCATGTACTCGGTACGCGAGGCCGGCTTCTTCACCATCAGCGGCAACCTGGCCACCCAGTTCGTGCAAGCCGTCGGCTGGGCGATGGCCTCGGCGATCAAGGGCGATACCAAGATCGCCTCGGCATGGATCGGCGACGGCGCCACCGCCGAGTCGGACTTCCACACCGCCCTGACCTTCGCTCACGTGTACCGGGCGCCGGTCATTCTCAACGTGGTCAACAACCAGTGGGCCATCTCGACCTTCCAGGCCATTGCCGGTGGCGAATCGACCACCTTCGCCGGCCGTGGCGTGGGCTGCGGCATCGCCTCGCTGAGGGTCGATGGCAACGACTTCGTCGCGGTGTATGCCGCCTCGCGCTGGGCCGCCGAACGCGCGCGCCGTGGCATGGGCCCCAGCCTGATCGAGTGGGTCACCTACCGCGCCGGCCCGCACTCGACCTCTGACGACCCGTCCAAGTACCGCCCCGCCGATGACTGGAGCCACTTCCCGCTGGGTGACCCGATCGCCCGGCTCAAGCAGCACCTGATCAAGATCGGCCACTGGTCCGAAGAAGAACACCAGGCCACCACCGCCGAATTCGAAGCGGCGGTGATCGCCGCGCAGAAAGAGGCCGAGCAATACGGCACCCTGGCCAACGGTCACATCCCGAGCGCTGCCTCGATGTTCGAGGACGTGTACAAGGAAATGCCCGACCACCTGCGCCGCCAACGCCAGGAACTGGGGGTTTGACATGAACGACCACAACAACAGCATCAACCCGGAAACCGCCATGGCCACCACCACCATGACCATGATCCAGGCCCTGCGCTCGGCCATGGATGTCATGCTTGAACGCGACGACAATGTAGTGGTGTACGGCCAGGACGTCGGCTACTTTGGCGGTGTGTTCCGCTGCACCGAGGGCCTGCAGGCCAAGTACGGCAAGTCGCGCGTATTCGACGCGCCGATCTCCGAGAGCGGTATCGTCGGCACCGCGGTTGGCATGGGCGCCTACGGTTTGCGCCCGGTGGTGGAAATCCAGTTTGCCGACTACTTCTACCCTGCCTCCGACCAGATCGTTTCCGAAATGGCCCGCCTGCGTTACCGCTCGGCCGGTGAATTCATCGCCCCGCTGACCCTGCGCATGCCCTGCGGCGGCGGCATTTACGGTGGCCAGACCCACAGCCAGAGCCCGGAAGCCATGTTCACCCAGGTGTGCGGCCTGCGTACGGTCATGCCATCGAACCCGTACGACGCCAAGGGCCTGCTGATCGCCTCGATCGAATGCGACGACCCGGTGATTTTCCTGGAGCCCAAGCGCCTGTACAACGGCCCGTTCGACGGCCACCACGACCGCCCCGTGACACCCTGGTCGAAACACCCGCACAGTGCCGTGCCCGACGGCTACTACAGCGTACCGCTGGACAAGGCCGCCATTGCCCGGCCAGGCAATGACGTGACCGTGTTGACGTACGGCACCACCGTGTACGTCGCCCAGGTGGCAGCCGAAGAGAGCGGCGTCGATGCCGAAGTGATCGACCTGCGCAGCCTCTGGCCGCTGGACCTCGAGGCGATTGTGGCGTCGGTGAAAAAAACCGGCCGCTGCGTGGTAGTGCACGAGGCCACCCGCACCTGCGGCTTCGGTGCCGAACTGGTTTCGCTGGTGCAGGAGCACTGCTTCCACCACCTGGAGGCGCCAATCGAGCGCGTCACCGGCTGGGACACCCCCTACCCTCACGCACAGGAATGGGCTTACTTCCCTGGGCCTTCGCGGGTAGGTGCGGCACTGAAAAAGGTCATGGAGGTCTGAATGGGCACGCACGTCATCAAGATGCCGGACATTGGCGAAGGCATCGCGCAGGTCGAGTTGGTGGAATGGTTCGTCAAGGTCGGCGACACCATCGCCGAAGACCAGGTGGTGGCCGATGTCATGACCGACAAGGCAACTGTGGAAATCCCTTCGCCGGTCAGTGGCAAAGTATTGGCCTTGGGCGGCCAACCCGGGGAAGTGATGGCGGTCGGCAGCGAGCTGATCCGCATCGAGGTGGAAGGCAGCGGTAACCATGTGGATGTGCCGCAGGCCAAACAGGTGGAAACGGCAGCTGCGCCGGCAGCGCCGCAGGAACCCGTGAAACCGGTCGCCTGCCAGGCACCGGCCAACCATGAAACCGCGCCCATCGTGCCGCGTCAGCCGGGCGACAAGCCGCTGGCTTCGCCCGCCGTGCGCAAGCGCGCCCTGGATGCGGGTATCGAACTGCGCTACGTGCATGGCAGCGGCCCGGCCGGGCGCATTCTGCACGAAGACCTCGACGCCTTCATGAGCAAGCCGCAAAGCAGCACTGGGCAGGCGCCGAATGGCTATGCCAAGCGCAGCGACAGCCAGCAGGTGCCGGTGATCGGCCTGCGCCGCAAGATTGCCCAGCGCATGCAGGACGCCAAGCGCCGGGTCGCGCACTTCAGCTACGTGGAAGAAATCGACGTCACGGCCCTCGAAGCCCTGCGCCAGCAGCTCAACAGCAAGCACGGCGACAGCCGCGGCAAACTCACCCTGCTGCCGTTCCTGGTGCGTGCGCTGGTGGTGGCGCTGCGTGATTTCCCGCAGATCAACGCGACCTACGACGACGAAGCGCAGGTCATCACCCGCCATGGTGCGGTGCATGTCGGCATCGCCACGCAAGGGGACAACGGGCTGATGGTGCCGGTGCTGCGCCACGCCGAAGCAGGCAGCCTGTGGGCCAACGCCAGCGAGATCACGCGCCTGGCCCATGCCGCGCGCAACAACAAGGCCAACCGCGAAGAACTGTCCGGTTCGACCATCACCCTGACCAGCCTCGGAGCGCTGGGCGGTATCGTCAGCACGCCCGTGGTGAACACGCCGGAGGTGGCGATCGTCGGCGTCAACCGCATGGTCGAGCGGCCGGTGGTGATCGACGGCCAGATCGTCGTGCGCAAGATGATGAACCTGTCCAGCTCGTTCGACCACCGGGTGGTCGATGGCATGGACGCCGCCCTGTTCATCCAGGCCGTGCGTGGCCTGCTCGAACAACCTGCCTGTCTGTTCGTGGAGTGATCATGCAACAAACCCTACAAACCACCTTGCTGATCATCGGCGGCGGCCCTGGCGGTTATGTCGCGGCCATCCGCGCCGGGCAACTGGGCATACCCACGGTGCTGGTCGAGGGCCAGGCGCTGGGCGGCACTTGCCTGAACATCGGCTGCATCCCGTCCAAGGCACTGATCCACGTGGCCGAGCAGTTCCACCAGGCAACCCGCTACACCGAAGCCTCACCGCTGGGCATCAGCGTGGCTTCGCCGCGCCTGGACATCGGCCAGAGCGTGGCCTGGAAGGACGGGATCGTCGACCGCCTGACAACCGGGGTCGCCGCCTTGCTGAAAAAACACGGAGTCAAGGTTGTGCATGGCTGGGCCAAGCTGCTCGACGGCAAGCAGGTCGAGGTCGATGGCCAACGTATCCAGTGCGAACACCTGCTACTGGCCACCGGCTCCAGCAGCGTTGAACTGCCGATGCTGCCGCTGGGTGGCGCGGTCATTTCCTCCACCGAAGCGCTGGCACCCAAAGCCCTGCCCCAACACCTGGTGGTGGTGGGCGGTGGTTACATCGGCCTGGAGCTGGGTATCGCCTATCGCAAACTGGGCGCGCGGGTCAGCGTGGTGGAAGCGCGCGAGCGCATTCTGCCGACTTACGACACTGAACTGACGGCACCGGTGGCCGAGTCGCTGAAAAAGCTGGGCATCGCCCTGCACCTGGGCCATACCGTCGAGGGTTACCGAGATGGCTGCCTGCTGGCCAATGATGGCCAGGGTGGGCAGTTGCGCCTGGAGGCTGACCAGGTACTGGTGGCGGTCGGCCGCCGACCACGCACCCGCGGCTTCAACCTGGAATGCCTGGACCTGAAAATGAACGGCGCCGGCATCGCCATCGACGAGCGCTGCCAGACCAGCATGCACAATGTCTGGGCCATCGGCGACGTGGCTGGCGAGCCGATGCTGGCGCACCGGGCCATGGCCCAAGGCGAGATGGTGGCCGAGATCATCGCCGGCAAAACCCGCCGTTTCGAGCCGGCAGCCATTGCCGCCGTGTGCTTCACCGACCCGGAAGTGGTGGTAGTCGGCAAGACCCCGGAGCAGGCCAGCCAGCAGGGCCTGGACTGCATCGTCGCGCAGTTCCCGTTTGCTGCCAATGGCCGGGCCATGAGCCTGGAGTCGAAAAGCGGTTTCGTGCGCGTGGTGGCGCGCCGTGACAACCATCTGATCGTGGGTTGGCAGGCGGTTGGCGTGGCCGTTTCCGAGCTGTCCACGGCGTTTGCCCAGTCGCTGGAGATGGGCGCATGCCTGGAGGATGTGGCCGGTACCATCCATGCCCACCCGACACTGGGTGAGGCGGTACAGGAAGCGGCACTGCGCGCCTTGGGGCACGCCCTGCATATCTGACACTGAAGCGGCCAAGGCCGATTTGGCCCGCTGCGCCGTGAGGCGCCGCGGGTCTTTTTTTACTCACGGGGCCGGCACAGGCTACTCGGCTATGACGTTCTTGCCATTGCCCTTGGCCCGGTACAGCGCCTGGTCCGCCCGCGCCAGCAGCTCAACCTGGTCCTCACCGCCGCGCCGCTGCACCACGCCGTAGCTCATGGTCAACCGGCAGTCGCCTACCGGCTCCAGCTGCTGTACGGCCTGGCGCAAGCGTGTTGCCACATCCAACGCCTCGCTCAGGGCGGTCTGCGGCAGCACGATGATGAACTCGTCACCCCCCCAACGCGCCAACAGGTCAAAATCACGCAGGCAGCTGCGCAGGTTTTCCGCCACCTGCACCAATGCCCTGTCACCCTGCGCGTGGCCATAGCGGTCATTGATCGGCTTGAAATCATCCATGTCCATGGCAATCAGTGACAACGGCTGGCGAAAGCGCTGAGCGCGCTGACACTCCAGTTGCAGCTCCTTTTCCAGCCGGTAGCGACTGGCGACGCGGGTCAGGGCATCGCGTTCGGCCAGCTCGCGGTTTTCATCCAGCTGGCGCTGCAACTGCTGGTTGACCCAGGACAGTTCGCGGGTGCGTTCGGCAACCAGGCTCTCCAGTGATTGGTTTTTCTGTTGCAGTTGCGCAACCAGGCGCTTGCCAGCGTCAATGTTGCGGTGCGCACCGAGCATGCGTGCCACCGAGCCATCGGCGTTGCGGTCGATGATATAGCCAGTGTCCTCGATCCACAGGTAACTGCCATCCTGGCAGCGGCAACGGTACTCGATAAGGTAACGCTCGGTGCGCTGCTCGATGTAGGCCTCGAAATGCGCCATCACCCGGGGGTAGTCTTCGGGATGGATCACACTTTCCCAGGTGAATACCGAGTTGGCCTTGGAATGGTTGGCATAGCCCAGCATGGCGTACCAACCGGGGTTGCGATAAACGTAGCCGGTGTTGGCGTTCCAGTCCCAGATGCCATCGCTGACCAACTCGAACAAGGTGTGCAACTGCTGCTCACTGAAGCCGGCGGGCGCCGGCCTGGTTTCCTGATTCATGCGCTCTCCCTGATGCCCAGCAACTGCGTGCCCATCAAGGGGCTGCCGACATTATGTGTTTGCCGCAGGCGGCAAGATCATGTCTGTCAGTGGCAAGCATAAGCCTGGCGCTGGGAGACCGGAAGAGATCCAACGGCGTATATTTTTACCGGCCATGACGGCCTGATCGGCGGCAAGCCTCAGGGCTTTGGAGAGGTAGGCAAACAGAGGGGGAAATGGCGTCCCAGGCAGGAATTGAACCTGCAACCTTCCCCTTAGGAGGGGGATGCTCTATCCAATTGAGCTACTGAGACGCAAACACCGGCAGCGAGCGCTGCACAGCGGGACGGCGAGCATGTTAACCAGCATGCCAGCGTTTGTCATGCCTGTACCGGGCTTTTTCGCGTAATCCTTTTCTGGCACTACGTCGCCCCGGGCAGCACGCCCGTTTCGCGCAGCAGTGTGAACAGGCCGGCGACGGCTGTTTCCAGGCGGTTGGAATTGTCCAGCACATGCACGGTGGGGTCGCTGGTGTGCTGTAAACGTGCATTACGGGCCAGGCGCTGCTCGACTTGCGCCGCCGTTTCCCGCCCGCGGGCCAACAAGCGCTCGCGCAGCACTTCGGGGCTGACTTCGACCAGCACCGCCAACAGGTCCGGGTAACGCGCACGGGCTTCGGCCAAATAGGCGCGCGAGCCATTGACCAGCACCGGCCTGCCCGCCTGCAGCCAGTGGTCCACCTGCACTGCAATGCCATACTCCAGGCCATTGGCCTGCCAATGCATGGCGAACGCGCCCTGCGCGAGCAGGGCCGCAAATTGCTGCGGGGTTACGCCATGGGCCGCTTCGCCCCGCGCTTCTGCCGAGCGGGTAATGACCCTGCGGGCGATTTCCACGCCGGCGGCAGCCAGTTGCTCACGGGAAGCTTCCAGGATGGAATCCTTCCCGGACCCTGACGGGCCCATCAAAAATATCAGCCGCCCTGCCCCTGATCGGCGGTCGCTTGCGTCATGTTGCATAGCCACTATGCTCTATGGAGGGAACCCGGCGCATTCTAGGGGTTTTCCTGGTCTTTTGCTGTTTTTTACCAGTTTTTGACGGCAAAAGGCTGACGGTCAGGCGAGCCGGAGCATGTAAAACTTTTCAAACCAGTACTCATTTCTGATAATTGGTACTGGCACAAAGCCTTTACCCGGCCCACTATTTGTCACAGAATTGACGCCAAGGAAACGGCGACCTTGAGGCAAGATGAGCATCCAATTTTCACTGACGGTTGAACATTTTGTCGCCACGACGGTCGTATTTTCACCCCCGTGCGGCCAATTTGAGAACCGCTTCCCCTGAACCAAAATCCGGTCAATTTATATGCGCCCAATGAAACAGGCTATTTATTCGAGCCGCACCGCTGACAAGTTCGTCGTCCGCCTGCCAGACGGAATGCGTGAGCGCATTGCCGAGGTAGCGCGCAACCATCACCGCAGCATGAACTCCGAAATCATCGCACGCCTGGAGCAAAGCCTTATCCAGGAAGGCGCGTTGGGTGACGAGCTGAGCATGCGCCTGGACAGCCCGGAGCTGTCCCTGCATGAACGCGAGTTGCTGCAACGTTTCCGTCAGCTCTCCCACCGCCAGCAAAACGCCTTGGTTGCGCTGATCGCGCACGATGCAGAGATGGCAGCCGACGCTTCCTGAAGGTTGCCAGCGGATACAAAAAAGCCAGCGTCAGCTGGCTTTTTTGTGGGTCACCACAGGGAATTCGCCCCCCTGTAGGAGCGGCCTTGTGTCGCGATGGGGCGCGCAGCGGCCCCGGGTTCTGGCGTTACAGCCGACATTGCCGGGGCCGCGCTGCGGCCCTTTCGCGACACGAGGCCGCTCCTACAGGGATCGCGTAAGGCAAGAAAGGGGTTACAGCAAGAATAGCGTCGCCAGCCCCAGGAAGATGAAGAACCCGCCACTGTCGGTCACAGCCGTGATCATCACACTCGCCCCCATCGCCGGGTCCCGCCCCAGTCGCGCCAGGGTCATCGGGATAAGCACCCCCATCAGCGCGGCCAGCAACAGGTTGAGGGTCATCGCTGCGGTCATCACCACCCCCAATGACCAGCTGCCATACAGCCAGAAAGCCACCGCACCGATCACCCCGCCCCACACCAGGCCGTTGATCAGCGATACCGCCAGCTCTTTACGCATCAAACGACTGGTATTGCCCGGCGACACCTGATCCAGCGCCATGGCACGGACGATCATGGTGATGGTCTGGTTACCGGAGTTGCCACCAATACCAGCAACGATCGGCATCAACGCGGCCAAGGCCACCAGTTTTTCAATCGAACCCTCGAACACGCCGATCACCCGAGAAGCCAGAAACGCGGTGATCAGGTTGATCGCCAGCCAGGCCCAGCGGTTGCGGAACGAACGCCAGACCGAGGCGAAGATGTCCTCTTCTTCGCGCAGACCGGCCATGTTGAGGACTTCGCTCTCGCTTTCCTCACGAATCAGGTCGACCATTTCGTCGATGGTCAAACGGCCGATCAGGCGCTCGCTCTTGTCGACCACCGGCGCCGATACCAGGTCGTAACGCTCAAAGGCCTGCGCGGCATCGTAGGCATCTTCCTCGGGCTGGAAAGACACGGGGTCGGTCGCCATGACATCCGCGACTTTCTTCTCCGGGTCGTTGACCAACAGGCGCTTGATCGGCAACACCCCTTTGAGGATGCCGTCGTAATCGACCACGAACAGTTTGTCGGTATGGTTGGGCAGTTCTTTGAGGCGGCGCAGGTAGCGCAGCACCACTTCCAGGCTGACGTCTTCGCGGATGGTGACCATCTCGAAGTCCATCAGCGCACCGACCTGCTCCTCGTCGTAGCTCAGCGCGGAACGCACCCGCTCGCGTTGCTGGGCATCCAGCGTTTCCATCAGCTCGTGGACAACGTCACGCGGCAACTCAGGCGCCAGGTCAGCCAGTTCGTCGGCGTCCATTTCCTTGGCCGCCGCCAGCAGCTCGTGGTCGTCCATGTCGGCAATCAGCGACTGACGTACGGAGTCGGAGACTTCGAGCAGGATGTCGCCGTCGCGATCCGAGCGCACCAGCTGCCAGACCGTCAGGCGGTCTTCCAGCGGCAAGGCTTCGAGGATGTAGGCGACGTCGGCGGGGTGAAGGTCATCGAGCTTGCGCTGCAACTCGACGAGGTTCTGGCGGTGGACCAGGTTCTCGACCAGGTCGTTGTGCGCACCTTCCTGGCGGTGGGTCAGGTCTTCGACCACACGCTGGCGCTGCAGCAACTCGATCACCTGGGCCAAGCGATCCTGCAGGCTGTCCTGTGCTTTTTTTACTTCTACTTCGGTCATAGGCGAACTCCACTCCCAGCAGCGGAGCACGCCGGGAGAATCAATCGGTCAGATCTTTCGGTATGAATCGTGTTAGCGAGTAACTACTGGGTAAGTCCATGGTGGTTTTCCACAAGCCCCGGCGGGGCTGACGGGCGCAATCATACACTGCTAAAGCTGTCAGATCGCTTAAATTTTTGGCTAGAACAATCGTTTGCGCGATAAAGCTGGGACAACGCACGAAGCCAACAGTGCGACGGTTGTCATGGGTACGAAAGCACATTGAATTTCGCATATGTCGCGGCAGTGCGGCCTTGGAGCTGCGAAGCGCCCCGGCCACGGCACAACCTTTACAGAAAAGCTTAGATGGCCATGGTCGACAATTCTGTGACACGCAGAATCGAGTAGGAGGCG
>NZ_BLJG01000016.1 GCF_009932375.1 Pseudomonas juntendi | reverse complement strand
TTTGCGCGCGAACGCCTTGGCGCATGCCTCAAAATCGCGTCGTACGAACAAGGCGTTCGCGCGCATCTGGCACAGGGGTTACTGGCCCGAAACAAACGTAGGAGCGAGCGCAGCTCGCGATGCGCCGCGCGGGCGGCGCTCGCTCTAACAGGCGCTGCATACCTTGTGGCAAACACCTGTCAGCCCTGATGCGATCCCCGTGGGAGCTGGCTTGCCAGCGATGGGGCCGGTACAGGCTGGCTTAGAAATCGACGCTAACCCCCAGACTCACCCCCTGCTGCGTCAGCTCATCACTCTTGCGCCAGTTGTAGTTGCCGCGCAAATGCACCCCCGCCACCACTTCATGGCTTACCCCCAGGCTGGCCCGGGTCAGGTCGCTGTGCGGCGTATACCCGGTCAGGGTGAAGTCATTCGCCGGCAAGCTGGTCAGGTGCATGGTCACGTCCTGCTGGTCATCTTCGAACTCATGCTCTTGCGCCACCTCGGCGAACAGCCGGGTAGAGGGCAGCACCTGCACGCTGCCCAGCAGCCCCACGCCCAGGCGGCGTGACGTGCGCTCCTGGTCATCGAAACCCAGGGCTGTGGAGCGCCCGCTCTTCTCGTCGTAGCCGTCCACCTTGACCCGCGCGTAGTCGGCGCTGATGAACGGCGCCAGTTGCCAGTTGCTGCTGTCCGCCGCCAGGTTGTAGCCCAGCCGTGCGGACATCGCCCAGGCTTCACCGTCGGTGTCGCCCTTTTCGCTACGGTCGTTCACGCCCAGGGCAAAGGTGCGCTTGAGGTCGCTATAGTCCAGGTGCCCGGCTGTCAGCGCTGCATCGGCCCACCAGCGGTCCTGCCGGTACTGGGCGAAGGCGCTGGCCAGGTAGCTGTCGAGCTTGTAGTCCGAATCTTGCGCGCCTGCTTCCAGTTTCTGCCGGTAGACGCCGCCCGCGAGCCCCAGGCGCCAGGCATCGTTAAGGCGGTAGCTGCCACCCACGGTCAGGTTGTACCCCCGACCATCGCCGCTGGCCGCGCTGCCCTGGCTGTCGAAGTCCAGGTCCTGGGCGCCGCTGCTGACAAACGCTTGCCACTGGCCGATCGCCTGCCATGGCGTTTGCCATTGGCTGCGCAATTCATCCTGGTGGGCACGCAGGCTGGCGTGGGCCATTTCCGGCAGCAGGGACAGTTCCCATGGCGCGGACAGGATCGAGTAGGCGTAATCGGCAATCAGTTGCTGGCCGGCGATGGTCGGGTGCACCGAATCGTTGAACAGTAGCCGGGTCGGGTCTGGCGTGGTGCCGTCGATGCCATGGACCGGGTTGCCCACGCAGCCTTGCCCGCTGTAGCAAGTGCCGACCAGGTTCTGGTCAGGTGCCAGGCCGAACTGGCTGGGGCTGGCCAAGGCCTCGCTCAGCAACACAGGGATGTTCAGGGGGATGACCTGGGCATCGATCTGCCTCAGCTGGCCCAGCAGCGATTGATTGAACGCCCCGGACAGCAACGAGAGCGGGTTCTGTTGCGGCGTGCCGCTGAAGTTCGGTGTTTGGCCAAGGTCGGGTAGCAGCCAGACCATGATGTAGCGTGCGCCGCCTTGTTGCAGGGCCTGAGCGCTGGCGGCCAGCCGAGCACCGGCCGCCACTGCGTCGGCCGGGCTGTTGACCAGGCCTTGCAGAAAGTCGTTGCCGCCGCCGGTCAGGTAGTACAGGGCATTGGGGTCGGCGCGCAGCCCGTTGGCCAGGTAGCCAGGCTTCTCTCGCAACACCGTCCCGGCGCCTGGGTTGCCGGGTGGAATGACGGTTCTGGAGGTTTCGGTGATCGAATCAAGAATCTGTTGCGTGGTGTAGCCCCCTACCGCCCAGTTGTTGCCGTCGGGGCGAACACCGACCGAGGTGGAGGGGTTCAGCGCGTTGGGGTCGATGCCCAACCGCCCACCGAGGATCATCGGCGACACCGGGGCAAAATTGCCGTCGGCATCACGGTTGGTGAAGCGGGCGCCGGAGGTGCCACCTGTCAGGTCGGGGAACTGCCCGGCATCTGCCAGACTGTCGCCGAATACGATCAGCGTGGAATAGGGCGAGGGGGCGGCAAAGGCCTGGCTGCAGGCCAGGGCTAATGAAGCGAAGGCAAAGCGCAAAAGTGGAGCTTTTCTCATCGCGGAACATCCTTTTCTTTGTTTTTATGAGAACAACCTGATCGACATTAGCAAATCGTGGGGCTTCGCTCCCAAGTCCATTCGTTTCCCCGTGTTTACAGGCATATTGCGCCCGCCGCGCCGGTAGGCTACTGTGCCGTGACGTATGAGCGAGACCTACCCTGTGTTGATCGTCAGCAAACTCTTGATGCGCGTAATCAAGGCCCACGCCCGTTGGCGTTGGCGCGCCTGACTTTATCCCCTGCCGGCCAGTCCGGCCCGCCCCTGTTTGCCTTCCTGTTCCTCGCCCTCAAGTGGCACAGCCACCGCTATGGCGGGCAGAGGGAGGTTCGAATTTGAAGTCAGTAAGTTCAAGAGGTTTAACACCATGTTACTGATGATCGACAACTACGACTCATTTACTTACAACGTTGTGCAGTACCTTGGCGAGCTGGGTGCCGAGGTCAAGGTCGTTCGCAATGACGAACTGACCATTGCCCAGATCGAAGCCCTGAACCCCGAGCGGATCGTCGTCTCCCCTGGCCCGTGCACGCCGAGCGAGGCGGGCGTGTCCATCGAGGCCATCCTGCATTTCGCCGGCAAGCTGCCGATCCTCGGCGTATGCCTGGGCCACCAGTCCATCGGCCAGGCCTTTGGCGGTGACGTGGTCCGGGCTCGCCAGGTGATGCATGGCAAGACCAGCCCGGTACTCCACCGCGACCTCGGCGTGTTTGCCGGCCTCAACAACCCGCTGACGGTGACCCGCTACCACTCGCTGGTGGTCAAGCGCGACACCCTGCCTGACTGCCTGGAAGTGACCGCCTGGACGGCCCATGCAGATGGTTCGGTCGACGAGATCATGGGCCTGCGCCACAAAACGCTGAACATCGAAGGGGTGCAGTTCCACCCTGAGTCGATCCTCACCGAGCAGGGCCACGAGCTGTTCGCCAACTTCCTCAAGCAGACCGGCGGCCGCCGCTAAGGATTGAATATGGATATCAAAAGCGCGCTGAGCCGTATCGTTGGCCAGCTGGACCTTTCGACCGAAGAAATGCGCGATGTGATGCGCCAGATCATGACAGGCCAGTGCAGCGAGGCGCAGATCGGCGCCTTCCTGATGGGCATGCGCATGAAAAGCGAGAGCATCGACGAGATCGTGGGCGCGGTATCGGTGATGCGCGAGCTGGCCGACAAGGTCGAACTGCAGAGCCTGGAGGGTGTGGTGGATATCGTCGGTACCGGCGGTGACGGTGCCAACATCTTCAACGTTTCCACCGCTTCGTCGTTCGTGCTGGCGGCGGCGGGCTGCCCAGTGGCCAAGCATGGCAACCGCGCGGTGTCGGGCAAGAGCGGCAGTGCCGACTTGCTGGAAGCTGCCGGTATCTACCTGAACCTGACGCCAACGCAGGTGGGCCGCTGCATCGACAGCCTGGGGATCGGCTTCATGTTCGCGCAAAGCCATCACTCGGCAATGAAGCACGCCGCTGGCCCGCGCCGCGAGCTGGGTATGCGTACCCTGTTCAACATGCTCGGCCCGCTTACGAATCCGGCCGGGGTGAAACACCAGGTGGTCGGCGTGTTCGCTCAGGCCCTGTGCCGGCCGTTGGCCGAGGTGCTGCAGCGCCTGGGCAGCAAGCATGTGCTGGTGGTGCACTCGAAGGATGGCCTGGATGAGTTCAGCCTGGCTGCCCCCACTTTTGTGGCCGAGCTGAAGAACGACGAGATCACCGAATACTGGGTCGAGCCGGAAGACCTCGGCATGAAAAGCCAGAGCCTGCATGGCCTGGCCGTTGAGAGCCCGCAGGCGTCACTGGAACTGATCCGTGATGCACTGGGCCGGCGCAAGACTGAAAACGGCCAGAAAGCTGCCGAGATGATCGTGCTCAATGCCGGTGCGGCGCTGTACGCCGCTGACCATGCCATGAGCCTGAAAGCCGGTGTGGAACTGGCCCATGACGTACTGCACACCGGCCTGGCCTGGGAAAAGCTGCAGGAATTGGGTGCATTTACTGCAGTATTCAAGGTGGAGAACGAAGCATGAGCGTGCCGACGGTGCTGGAAAAGATCATTGCCCGCAAGTTCCAGGAAGTGGCCGAGCGCAGCGCGCGGGTCAGCCTTCACGAACTGGAGGGCCTGGCCAAGGCCGCTGACGCCCCCCGGGGCTTTGCCAATGCCTTGATCGAGCAGGCCAAGCGCAAGCAGCCTGCGGTGATTGCCGAAATCAAGAAGGCCTCGCCCAGCAAGGGCGTGATCCGTGAAGACTTCAGGCCGGCGGAAATCGCTGTCAGCTATGAGAAGGGCGGTGCTACCTGCCTGTCGGTGCTGACCGATGTGGACTACTTCCTGGGTGCCGATGAGTACTTGCAGCAGGCTCGTGCGGCGGTTTCCCTGCCCGTGATCCGCAAGGATTTCATGATCCACCCCTACCAGATCGTCGAAGCGCGGGCCTTGGGTGCGGACTGCGTGCTGCTGATCGTGTCGGCGCTGGATGACGTGAGGATGGCCGAACTGGCCGCCACCGCCAAGGACGTCGGCCTTGATGTACTGGTAGAAGTGCACGATGGCGATGAGCTGGAGCGTGCGCTGAAAACCCTGGATACACCGCTGGTGGGCGTGAACAACCGCAACCTGCACACCTTTGAAGTCAGCCTGGAAACCACCCTCGACCTGCTGCCGCGCATACCGCGTGATCGCCTGGCAGTTACCGAGAGCGGTATCTTGAACCGGGCCGATGTCGAGCTGATGGCGATCAACGACGTTTATTCGTTCCTGGTGGGTGAGGCATTCATGCGCGCCGAACAACCTGGGCTGGAGCTGCAGCGGCTGTTCTTCCCGGACCAGGTGAAGAAAACTGTTCAGCAACTGGATTGATTGCAATGAAGCCGGCGTGATTGCCGGCTTTTTTACAGGCCCGGCAAGAGGCCCTTGAAAACAACAACCAAGGTGGAGCGATGAGCGATCAACCCCTGGCCCTGACCGTCGAGCAGGGCTTGCACGCCGAGCAGGACCTGCTGGCCGCCGTTTGCCGCGGTGAACGCGAGCGTGGTGTGCTGTTCTGGCGCCCCACTGACCATGCCTTGGTCATGCCCCGGCGCATGAGCCGGTTGGCCAATTTCGAAACAGCCTGCGCAGAGCTGGCGATCGCCGGCTGGCCGGTACTGTTGCGTGAAACCGGTGGTGAGCCGGTACCGCAGTCGCATGCCACCGTGAACGTGGCGCTGGTCTATGCCGCGCCGCGCAGCGAAGGCGACCATGGCCGCATCGAAACCGCTTATGAGCGCCTGTGCTTGCCACTGTGCGATGTGTTGCGCGAGTGGGGCGGGGTAGCGTCGGTGGGGGAAATCGACGGCGCCTTCTGCGATGGCCGCTACAACGTCAACCTAAACGGCCGCAAGCTGGTCGGTACCGCCCAGCGCTGGCGCCAGGGCCTGGGCGGCAAACGCCCGGTGGTACTGGTGCACGGCGCGTTGTTGCTGGACAACGAACGTGAGGCGATGGTGGCGGCGGTCAACCGTTTCAACGAATGCTGCGAGCTGGAGCAGCGTTGCCGCGCCGACGCACACATTGCCTTGCACGAAGTGGCGCCGGCAGTGCCCTGGTTCCAGCGCCTCTCGCAAGCTTACGCCAAGGTCTTGGCCGACCTGCCCAGGGATTAGCGGGTACCGTAGACCACCATGGTCTTGCCTTTGACATGGACCAGGCTGCGCTCTTCGAGGTCTTTGAGCACGCGGCCGACCATTTCCCGCGAGCAACCGACGATGCGGCCGATTTCCTGGCGGGTGATCTTGATCTGCATGCCATCCGGATGGGTCATGGCGTCGGGCTGCTTGCACAGCTCCAGCAGGCAGCGGGCGACGCGGCCGGTTACGTCGAAGAACGCCAGGTCGCCGACCTTGCGTGTGGTATTACGAAGGCGTTGGGCCATCTGGCTGCCCAGGGCGTAGAGAATTTCCGGGTCCTGGCGCGCCACTTCGCGAAATTTCTCGTAACTGATCTCGGCCACTTCGCATTCCGTCTTCGCCCGTACCCAGGCGCTGCGCTGCTGCTCACCCTTAACGGGCTCGAACAGCCCCAGCTCGCCAAAGAAATCGCCCGGGTTGAGGTAGGCGATGATCATTTCATGACCGTCATCGTCTTCGATGATGATGGTGACCGACCCCTTGATGATGAACGACAGTGTTTCGGCCCGGTCGCCAGCGCAGATGATGTTGCTTTTTGCGGTGAAGCGGCGGCGCTGGCAGTGCACCAGCAACTTGTCGATGTTCTTGATCTTTGCGGGTAGGGCAGAGGCAACCATCACGAAGTCCTGTTCGATACGAGGCTTGGATATTTTTGTAAATCGACAGCGGCAGGCGCCAGTCATTTGGCGCCAGCTTATCAGACACTACAAGATGTTTCGGTACTAAACCGAGTCCTCTCGTACTTTTCCCACAGCCACACAAGGTCTAAGCTGACACCCTTTTCCGAATATCAGGAGTCCAGGTAGATGAAGGCACGTATCCAGTGGGCCGGTGAGGCAATGTTTCTCGGCGAATCGGGCAGCGGCCATGTCGTCGTGATGGATGGCCCGCCCGAGGCCGGCGGCCGCAACCTGGGTGTGCGCCCTATGGAGATGCTGCTGTTGGGGTTGGGTGGCTGCAGCAGCTTTGACGTGGTCAGCATTCTGAAGAAGTCGCGCCAGGCGGTGGAGAGCTGCGAGGCGTTTCTGGAAGCCGAGCGCGCCAGTGAAGACCCGAAAGTGTTCACCAAGATCCACATGAACTTTGTCGTTAAGGGGCGCGGGCTGAAAGAAGCGCAGGTCAAGCGCGCGGTAGAGCTGTCGGCAGAGAAGTACTGCTCTGCGTCGATCATGCTCGAGCGTGCCGGGGTCGAGATTACCCACGGGTACGAGATTGTAGAGTTGGGTTGAAGCCGGATTTTTTGGGGCCGCAAAGCGGCCCCGATACCATCAGCTGCGCAGTGCCGGTAATGCAGAGCGAAGCCATGCCGGCAAGCCGCTGCGCATTGCGCGGCTCAACCGCTCCCGGCGCTTCTGGTAGACCAGCCCCAGCCAGATGACCCCCAGCCCGATCAGCGTCACCACGACCGGGAACAGCAGCGATTGCGCGAATACCTCATACGCCAGGTAGCCCAGGTAGGCCGCAACCCCCAGCGCGCCGAACACCATGAACACCGGCCGGCGCAGCAGCACTGCCATGCCCATCAGCGCAATGTTTATCAGGCAGTACAGCGCCTTGCCCAGCTCGCTGCCGCTGTCCAGTAGCGTCAGCCCGCCCCAGAATGCCGCCAGCCCTGCCAGGTACCCCCAGCGGGCATAGTCCTCGCGTGTACGGCCGTCCACCAGCAGGAACACCACCAGCATTCCCAGGCCGAACCACAGCGAAACCTCACGGCGCTGCGCCCAGCTGAACGGCGAGCCGAAGAACCACTCAGTCAGGTCCATCGACATGAACCATAGGGCCACGGCGATCGGCATGACGATGAACGGGTAGGGGACCAACCGCAGCATCAGCAAACCGGCCACTACCGTGGCCGCCTCCATCACCAGCCAGCCGCCTTGCACGTAGGTGTAGTAGTGGTGGTAGTTGGCCTGGGTGTCATCCATTGGCCACCAACCCGCCAAGCGTTCGATGGCGAACACTGCCAGCGGCACGATACTGACCGCGACGGCGGCCAGTACCCCGGCGGCTACGGGTTGCGCACGCCGCTGCAAGTTGAGGGCAAACAAGGTGATCAGCCCGATGTACAGGCTGGCGATGCCCAGCAGTGCGGCGTCGCCGATGCTCATCCAGGCGTCGGTGAGCAACCAGCCCATGGCCGCCATGATCAGCATGGCGCCGAAGTAGAAGGCGACATGGGCCAGCTGAAAGGTACCGCGTGCTGGCGGTTGCTGGCGCAGGAACGCCAGCAGGGCCTGGTCCTGGCCAGGCTGGAGAACGCCGGCTTGCACGGCACGCGCCAGGTCCTTGGCGTCGATTCGGTCCGTCATGGGGCTACCTTCAGATACGGTAGGTGCTCTTGGTCATGACCTTGGCCAGCAAGCTCATACCGAAGCGCACAGGAGCAGGGAAACGGTAGCCACCGGCTTCCAGGGCGGACTCGGCGTGCTGCTCTTCGTCGACGCGCATCTGTTCGAGAATGGCGCGGGACTTTTCGTCTTCTTGCGGCAGCTGCTCAAGGTGCTCGTCCAGGTGCTTGCACACCTGGTGCTCGGTGGCGGCGACGAAACCAAGGCTGACCTTGTCGCTGACCAGCCCGGCCAGTGCGCCGATGCCGAAGGACATGCCATAGAACAGAGGGTTGAGCACACTTGGGTGGCTGTTCAGCTGGCGAATGCGTTGCTCGCACCACGCCAGGTGGTCGATTTCTTCCTCGGCGGCATGTTCCATGGCCTTGCGCACTTCGGGCAGCTTGGCCGTCAGGGCCTGACCCTGGTACAGGGCCTGGGCGCAGACTTCACCGGTATGGTTGATGCGCATCAGCCCGGCAATGTGGCGGGTTTGCTGTTCGTCCAGGTTGGCGTCTGGCTGGATGATGGCCGGTGACGGCCGGGCGGGTTGGCCGCTGAAGGGCAGCAAGGTGCGCATGGCGGTATCGGCCTGCAGCAACAAGCGGTCGAGCGGCGAGTAGTGACGTTCGGTAGCCATCGGGCACCTCCGCAAGAATGTGCCCGACAGTTTACCGCAATAGCGGCGGGGTCGCTTGCCGTGGATCAGCCCGGCGGCCAGTTCATCTGGCGCTGGCCGAGCACGTGCATATGGATGTGGTAGACGGTCTGGCCGCCCTGCTCGTTGCAGTTCATGACCACGCGGAAACCGTCATCACAGCCAAGTTCCTTGGCCAGGCGCTGGGCGGTGAACAGGATGTGGCCAGCCAGGCCTTTGTCCTCTTCGGTCAGGTCGTTGAGGGTGCGGATGTGCTTTTTAGGGATAACCAAAAAGTGCACGGGCGCCTGAGGGGCGATATCGTGGAACGCCAGAACCTGGTCGTCCTCGTAAATGATCTTCGCCGGGATTTCCCGGTTGATGATCTTGATGAATAAATCGTCCACAGCACTTGCTCCATGGTGAGGGTCGGGCCGAGTGTACTCAGCCAGGCGCCAATCGCCCAGTGGCTATTCCATGCCGGCCGGGCAATAGCGGCGGTGAATGGCGCCGGCCAGTTTGCGCACCAGCCAGCGTGGCAGCAGGCGGGGGGCGAAGGCTAGCCAGCGGTTGCGCCGCCCTGGGATGATCAGGGCGCGGTTCTTGTCCAGCGCCCGGACCGTGTACAGGGCTACTTCTTCGGGGCTCAGGCAGCGTGGCTTGCCATCCAGGCGGGGGGTGCGCCGCCGTGCAGAGCGTACCGGGCCGGGGCACAGTACCGAGACCTTGATGCCGGCGCGCTTGAGCTCCTCGCGCAGTGCCTGGGAAAAGCTCAGCACGTAGGCTTTGCTGGCGGCATAGGCCGCCATCCACGGCCCAGGTGCGACCCCGGCCAGGCCTGCAACGTTGAGGATCTGCCCGCCACCCTGCACGGCCATCAGGTTGCCGATTGCATGGCATAGCCGGCTCATGGCCAGCACGTTGACCTCGAGCAGGTCTTGCTCGTCGGCCCACTCATGGGCCAGGAACGGGCCGTAGGTGCGCAAACCGGCGCAGTTGACCAGCAGGTCGATGCGCCGCTCGCCTTCTTCCAGCTCCAGCACGAAACCTGACAGGCGCAGCGGCTGGCTGAGGTCGCAGGCGCGGAACAGTACCTCTACGCCAAAGCGTTGGGTCAGCTCGAGGGCGACCGGTTCCAGCGTTTCGCGCTGGCGTGCCACCAGGATCAGGTTGCGTCCACGCCGTGCCAGCGCTTCCGCCAGGGCCAGGCCCAGGCCGCTGGAAGCACCAGTGATCATGGCGTAACGGGACATGCAAGGCTCCTGGGGGCGGAAGAGGGCGCCTAGTGTACAGCTTGCCCGTGCCAGGTGCTGCGTTTTGCTACAAGGCCCGGGGGCCAATGGCCTGGCAGCGCGGCAGGGCTTGCTGATAGTTGAGGTGGCTGTGTCAGAACGGCTTGACCACCACCAGAATCACGATGCCCAGCAGGATGAGCACGGGCACTTCGTTGAACCAGCGATAATAGACGTGGCTGCGTGTATTGGTGCCGCTGGCGAAGCGTTTGCGCTGTGCGCCACACACGTGATGGTAGCCGGTGAGCAGGATCACCAGGGTCAGCTTGGCATGCAGCCAGCCCTGGCTCAGCCAGCCGGGGTTGAGGTAGAGCATCCAGGCGCCAAACACATAGGTGGCGATCATTGCCGGGTTCATGATGCCGCGGTAGAGCTTGCGCTCCATGGTCACGAAGCGTTCCTGGCTGATGCTGTCCTGGCTCTGGGCGTGGTAGACGAACAGCCGCGGCAGATAGAACAGGCCGGCGAACCAGCAGACTACGCTGACGATATGCAGCGCTTTGATCCATAGGTAAAGCATGGAGGGTCTTCCTTCAGGTAATCACGGTCGTCAGATAGTAGTGGTCGGGCGCCGGAAGGGACACCCGAAGAGTTGTTACAGGCGCCTCGCGCCCCTATTATCGTGCGCTTTCCAGACGGCTCGTTGATAAGGGGCAAGCGTTATGATCAAGGTCGGTATTGTTGGCGGCACCGGTTACACCGGCGTCGAACTGTTGCGTCTGCTGGCACAGCATCCACAGGCCGAAGTGGCGGTCATCACTTCGCGCTCGGAGGCGGGCGTGGCGGTGGCAGACATGTACCCGAACCTGCGCGGCCACTATGACGGGCTGGCGTTCAGCGTACCCGACAGCAAGGCCCTGGCTGCTTGCGACGTCGTGTTCTTCGCCACACCGCATGGCGTTGCCCACGCACTGGCCGGCGAATTGCTGGCGGCGGGTACCAAGGTGATCGACCTGTCGGCTGACTTCCGTCTGCAGGATGCCACCGAGTGGGGCAAGTGGTACGGTCAGCCGCATGGTGCGCCTGAACTGCTCAAGGATGCCGTGTATGGCCTGCCGGAAGTGAACCGCGAGAAGATTCGTCAGGCGCGCCTGATTGCCGTGCCGGGTTGCTACCCGACCGCCACCCAGCTCGGTTTCCTGCCGTTACTGGAAGCGGGCCTGGCCGACCCCGCGCGACTGATCGCCGACTGCAAGTCGGGTGTCAGCGGCGCCGGGCGTGGTGCGGCAGTGGGTTCGCTGTTCTGCGAAGCCGGTGAAAGCATGAAGGCCTATGCCGTCAAGGGCCATCGCCACCTGCCGGAAATCAGCCAGGGCCTGCGCCAGGCGGCCGGCAAGGACATCGGCCTGACGTTCGTGCCGCACCTGACACCGATGATCCGTGGTATCCACGCTACCCTGTACGCGAACGTGGCCGATACTTCGGTCGACCTGCAGGCGCTGTTCGAGAAACGCTACGCCGATGAGCCGTTCGTCGACGTGATGCCGGCCGGTAGCCACCCGGAGACCCGCAGCGTGCGCGGTGCCAACGTTTGCCGCATTGCCGTTCATCGCCCGCAGGGCGGGGACCTGGTAGTGGTGCTCTCGGTGATCGACAACCTGGTGAAGGGGGCTTCGGGGCAGGCAGTGCAGAACCTCAACATCCTGTTTGGCCTGGATGAGCGCATGGGCCTGTCCCACGCAGGCTTGCTGCCGTGACAGAAGCCGCGAGCAACACCCCTGCGGGTGGAGCTTGCGGCGTGTAGGTTGTCGCTTGCGGCTTACGTATTGTTGACCAATTTTCTCGGGAAAGCGGATAATGCGCGTCATCGAGAGTTATATGGCGGCTACCGCGCCGGGAGAATCAACATGAGCGTCGAAACCTTCACCCCTACCGGCCTGGAATTCACCCATGGCGCAGCCCAGAAGGTGAAGAACCTGGTCAATGAAGAAGGCAATGAACGTCTGAAGCTGCGGGTGTTCGTGACCGGGGGCGGTTGCTCGGGCTTTCAGTACGGCTTCACCTTCGATGAAGACGTGGCTGAAGACGACACCATCGTCGAGCGCGAAGGCGTTTCCCTGGTGGTCGACCCGATGAGCTTCCAGTACCTGGCCGGTGCCGAAGTGGACTACCAGGAAGGCCTGGAAGGTTCGCGCTTTGTGATCAAGAACCCGAATGCCGCCACCACCTGCGGTTGCGGGTCGTCGTTCTCGATCTGAATTCGGGCCTATACGAAAACGCCGCGCAATTGCGCGGCGTTTTGCTTTCTGGCCCGGGTGTCATGCCGGGTAGATTGCGCCGAGTACGCGTAGGCCCCTGGCGGCAGTGACGCTGGGGCGGTTGGCGGCGATGCCCTCCAGGCAGCAATGGGCCAGCCAGGCGAAGGCCATGGCTTCGACCCAGTCAGGGTCTACGCCATGGGCGCTGGTGCTTGTAACACGTGCAGTGGGCAACAGTTGGCCGAGGCGGGCCATCAGCGCACCGTTGCGGGCGCCTCCACCGCAGACCAACAGTGCTTCGGTGCCTTGTTGCGCGTTTTCCAGCGAGTCGATGATGCTGCGTGCGGTCAACTCCAGCAGTGTCGCCTGCACATCCTCGTCCCGGTAGGCGGGCAGGCCGGCGAGGTGGCGGTCGAGCCAAGGCAGGTTGAACACCTCACGGCCGGTACTCTTGGGGCCGCTGCCCGCGAAGAACGGGTCGCTCATCAATGCGTGCAGCAAATCGGCCTGCACCACGCCGGTGGCAGCCCAGGCACCGTCGGCATCGTAGGCCTGGCCGCGTTTGCGCTCGACCCAGGCATCCAGCAAAACATTGCCTGGGCCACAATCAAAGCCATGCACCGGTGCATCCCGCTCGATCAGGCTGAGGTTGCTGAAACCGCCCACATTGAGAATCGCTACCCGTTGGCCCAGGTGGCTGAACAGGGTTTCGTGGAAGGCCGGGACAAGTGGCGCGCCTTGCCCGCCGGCGGCCACATCGCGGCGGCGGAAGTCGGCTACCACGCTGATACCAGTAAGCTCGGCGAGCAGCGCGGGGTTACCGATCTGTACGGTGAAGCCGCGGGCGGGTTCGTGACGGACCGTCTGACCATGGCTACCAATGGCGCGTATGGCGTCAGCCTGCAGGCCCTGCTGAGCGAGCAGCTGGCGTATACCCTCGGCCGCAAGGGTAGCCCAGTGATTTTCCGCCAATGCTGCCCGGGCGATTTCGTCAGGGCCGCTGCTGCACAGGGCAAGCAAGTCCTGGCGCAGGCTGGCGGGCATTGGCAGGTAGAGCGTGGCGAGCAGTTCAAGCTGCTCGCCTTGTTCGACCAAGGCGATGTCCAGGCCATCCAGGCTGGTACCGGACATCACCCCCAGGTAAAGCGCCATGGCTTAGCGCTTGTTCGCGGCGAGCAGGGTGGCCTTTTCCTGATCCATGCGGGCGATCAGTGGCTGGCTCTGCTGCAAGAAGCGTTGACGCTCGTTCTTGGCGATCGGGTCGGCCATTGGCACCTTCTGGCTCAGGGGGTCGACATGCACGCCGTTGACCTGGAACTCATAGTGAAGATGCGGCCCGGTGGAAAGGCCGGTGGTGCCGATGTAACCGATGATCTGGCCCTGCTTGACGGTGCTACCGGTCTTGATGCCTTTGGCAAAGCCCTGCATGTGGCCATACAGCGTCTTGTAGCGGTTACCGTGCTGGATGATCACGGTGTTGCCGTAGCCGCCGCGGCGCCCGGCCAGTTCGATGCGGCCGTCGCCTGCTGCCTTGATAGGCGTGCCGCGTGGGGCTGCGTAGTCAACGCCCTTGTGCGCACGAATCTTGTTCAGGATCGGGTGCTTGCGGCCGGCGGAGAAGCGCGAACTGATACGGGCGAAGTCCACCGGGGTGCGGATGAAGGCTTTGCGCAGGCTGTTGCCGTCGGCAGTGTAGTAGGTAGTGTTGCCCTGCTTGTTGGTGTAGCGCACGGCAGTGTAGGTTTTGCCACGGTTGGTGAAGCGCGCCGAAAGGATATTGCCCGTGCCGACGACCTTGCCATCCATCACCTTCTGCTCGTAGACCACGTCGAACTCGTCGCCTGGGCGAATATCCTGGGCGAAGTCGATGTCGTAGCCCAGCACGCGCGCCATGTCCATGGTCATGCTGTGGGAAAGGCCGGCACGCTGGGCAGATGCTGACAGCGAGCTTTTGATCACCCCGTGGGCATAGGCAGTACGCACCACCGGCTTGCTGATTTCACGGTTGAAGGTAAAGCCTTTGGCGCTTTTGCTCAGGCTGATGGTTTCAAGGTTGCTGACCTTGCTGTGCAGGCTGGCCAGTTGGCCATCCTTGTCGAGTTCGAACTGCAGGACCTGGCCGTGCTTGAGTTGGGTGAACTGCTTGGCCTGCTTGTTGCTGGCCAGCAGGTCGTGCACGGCATTGGCTGGCAGGCCGACCTTGGCAAACAGCGTGGACAGGGTATCGCCGCGCGCTACGGTAACTTCGCGGTGGCCTGGTTGCTTGGCGGCTTCGGCAACCTGTTTGGCGTCTTGCGTTGGCTGCTCGGCTTTCTGGGTTTCGGGTGTGGCTGCTTCTATCTGGGCGAAAGGTGAGCCTTGCTCACCCTGTGCCTGCACCATGGGCGCAGCACGGGCTTCGTCCTTCAATTGTTCGGCAGGGCTTTCCAGCTCGAGGTTGAGGGTGGTTTTCTTGGCTTCCACTTCGCTGGACGGAAATACCAGCAAAGCCAGGCTGAGCAGGGCGGCAATGCCGCTGGCGGCCAACAGGTGGCTCTTCGGATAAAGCGGTGGCGCTTTAGGCGGTTCGTTGGTCATGGTTAAGGTGACTTTGAAAAAGGTGAAATGGAATAGATGAATGACATGATGAAGATGAAATAACTGTATAAAATATAACCAAATCCACTTTCACGCAAGGGCGCGTAGACGTCGCAAGCCTGTGCCCGGGTCACATTCCTTTGCAAAACTTGTATTTGACGGCCGATCTTGTATGGTTGGCTCCCCCTGAATCTGAGCCTTGCGGGTTTGTCTATGAAGTCGGTTGAAGAGCAGCTGGCGCTTATCAAGCGCGGTGCGGAAGAAGTACTGGTCGAGTCGGAACTGGTTGAGAAGCTCAAGCGCGGCCAGCCTCTGCGCATCAAGGCCGGCTTCGACCCGACCGCCCCGGACCTGCACCTGGGGCACACGGTGCTGATCAACAAGCTCCGTCAGTTCCAGGAGCTGGGCCACCAGGTCATCTTCCTGATCGGCGACTTCACCGGCATGATCGGCGACCCAAGCGGCAAGAGCGCAACGCGTCCGCCGCTGACTCGTGAGCAGGTGCTGGACAACGCCGAGACCTACAAGCAGCAGGTGTTCAAGATTCTTGATCCGGCCAAGACCGAAGTCGCCTTCAACTCCACCTGGATGGACACGCTGACCCCAGCCGACTTCATTCGCCTGGCCTCGCAGTACACTGTGGCGCGCATGCTCGAGCGCGATGACTTCGACAAGCGCTACACCACCAACCAGCCGATTGCCATTCACGAGTTCCTCTACCCGTTGGTGCAGGGCTACGATTCGGTCGCGCTGAAGGCAGACGTCGAGCTGGGTGGTACCGACCAGAAGTTCAACCTGCTGATGGGGCGCGAACTGCAGCGTGCCTATGGCCAGGAAGCGCAGAACATCGTGACCATGCCGTTGCTCGAAGGGCTGGACGGTGTGAAGAAAATGTCCAAGTCGCTGGGCAACTATGTCGGTATCCAGGAAGCGCCGGGCGTGATGTACAGCAAGCTGGTATCGATCCCGGATACGCTCATGTGGCGTTACTTCGAGCTGCTGAGCTTCCGCTCCATGGAAGAGATCGAGCAGTTCCGCGCCGATGTGGCCAATGGCGCCAACCCGCGAGACATCAAGATCAAGCTGGCGGAAGAGATTGTCGCGCGTTTCCATGGTGAGGAGGCTGCCGCCAATGCGCACCGTGCTGCGGGCAACCGTATGAAAGAAGGCGAGCTGCCTGAAGACCTGCCGGAGGTAGAGGTGGTTTCGGCGGAAGACCTGCCTATCGCTGCGGTTCTGAACCGTGCTGGCCTGGTGAAGAACTCGGCGCAGGCGCGTGACTTGCTGAGTGCTGGTGCAGTGAAAGTGGATGGTGTGGTGGTCGACAAGGATTTCCTGTTTAGTCTGGGTGCTACGCATGTGTGCCAGGCGGGTAAGAAGTCCTTCGGGCGGGTTACGCTGAAGGCTGAGTGATTGCCTGGCGGTGTGCCTATATAGAAGCGGGGAGGCCGAAAGGCCTCCCCGCTTTGCTTTTCAAGCGCCCTGAAGGTTTATTTGAATTAAAGGTTGACGCCCTCTCGAATCCCCTTATAATGCGCCCCACTTCCAGCGACAACGGAACGACAAACTCCTTGAAATTCAATGAGTTGAACGATTCGGAAGGCGCTGTA
>NZ_BLJG01000015.1 GCF_009932375.1 Pseudomonas juntendi | reverse complement strand
GCGCAGGCTTTTCAAATTTCGAGAAAGACAGTTGCTCCTACAGGCCGTGCAGGCAGGGCATCGCTTGGCCCGTGACTTCAGCTTTTACCCAGTAGCCGGGCCAGCCCCTCGACCATCGGCGTAGCCTGCGGGAATGCAAACCGCGCCAGCAAGCGCTGGTTATCGGCCCGCGAATGGCGAATATCACCGGCACGCGCCGCCGCGTAGGTCACCGCTGGCAAGCTGCCCACGACTTTCTGCAGCGCCGCGAGCATCTGGTTGATCGACGTTGCCTGGTTGAGGCCGATGTTCACCGCACCCTCCTCGACCTGCGGCTGCTCCAGTGCCTGCACCATCACTTGCACCAGGTCGCCTACATACAGGAAATCGCGGGTCTGCTCGCCATCCCCGTACACGGTGATCGGCAGGCCCTGCACAGCACGCTCGCAGAAGATGCTGATAACCCCGGAATAGGGCGAGGACGGATCCTGGCGAGGCCCGAAAATATTGAAGAAGCGGAACACCACCGGCTCCAGCCCGTGCTGACGGCGGTAGAAGTCCAGGTATTGCTCACTGGCCAGCTTGTCCACGGCATAGGGCGTCAGCGGTGCCTTGGGCGTATCCTCGGCGATCGACTCGCCCTCGCCATTGTTGCCATACACGGCGGCACTGGAGGCGAACACCACCCGGCGCAGACCGTGCACGCGCATGGCTTCACAAACATTGAGGGTGCCGATGAAATTGCTCTGGTGGGTACGCACCGGATCTTCGACCGAGGCCTGCACCGAAGCCACTGCGGCCAGGTGCACCACGGCACTGCAACCTGCCGCAGCCCGCATGACCAGAGCAGCATCGGCGACATCGCCTTCGATCAGTTCCAGCCCTGGGTGGTCGACCTGCAGGTTGTCCCGCCGGCCAGTGGACAAGTCATCGAGAATGCGTACGGCGTAGCCTTTGTCCAACAACGCATCGCACAGGTGGGAACCAATGAAGCCGGCACCGCCGGTGATCAGGATGGGGGCATCAGCCATGGCGGTAGAAACGGTCCAGTAGGGGCGGCAAGCCGGCGCGCCAGGCACGCGGCTTGATGCCAAAGGTATGAAGGATTTTCTTGCAGGCCAATACGGCATGCTGCGGCTCTTCGCTGGCATCCGGCCGCGCGGCATGCGCTTGCGCCGTGGGTGCCTGCACTGCCAGCTGGCGGTATTGGCCGGCCTCAGCCAGGATCGCCTGGCCCAACACCAGCGGCGTGGTCGCCTCGTTGCCGGCGTAATGGTAGGTGCCCCATAGCGGCGCGTTGCAATCGAGTTGCTTGAGCACAGACAGGATCACCCGGGCCGCATCGTCCACAGGGGTGGGGTTGCCGCGCCGGTCATCGGCCAGCAGCAACTCGGCCGGTTGCTCGGCACGGGTGAGGAAACGACCGAGCGAGCCATCGATGCTTTCGTCCAGCAACCAGCCAAAGCGCAGCAGCACATGTTGCGGGCACGCCGCACGCACGCTCTGCTCGATCCGCCACAAGGCCTGGCCACGCAGCCCCAGGGGTACGGGCTCGTCCTTCTCGCTGTAGGCAGTGGCCCGCGAGCCATCGAATACCCGGTAGCTGGAAGGCTGCACCAGGGTGATCTGGTGGTGCTGGCACAGCTCTGCCAGCCGCTCGACTGCCCGCTCCTGCTGCGCCAGGCGCGGCTCGCTGACCGACTCGGCCTGGAACCAGTCGAAGTAATAGGCCAGGTTCACCAGGGCATCGGGGCGATGGTCGTCAAGCAACTGGGTCAGGCTCGCCGGCGTCCAGCCGTTCTCGGGCGGGCGCGGCGCCAGGAATGCGATGTCCTCCTCGGCCCCAAGACGAATCAGCGCTTGCCCGAGGGCATTGCCACCACCCAACAGCATTAGGCGCATACGCATAGAGTCAGCAGATCCGGAGAGGTTGATTAAGGAAAGTGGGTCATTTTGCGGTTTCCGGGCGGGGAAGTCCAACCCTGGGGCGGAGGTGGATACGTAGGGCTATTCCTACCACTGCCGAGGACATTCCTCACATGACCAAGGGAGCAGGTCCTGCATCACTGCGTAAGATTCTCTGGCTAAATTAACGGCGAACTCACAAAAAGTTCCACCTCCCCCTACATACAAGGAAAAAAACAATGATAGGGAACGTGCCTCAACGATCGACTGAGGTCATCCAGTTCGAGCTCAATGACCAGCAAGCCAATTTTCTGGACTGCGCAGCCCGCCAAGTCGGTGCGATGGGTGGCCCAGATGTAGCAGGTAGCGCAAAAACTTCCATCTTCCATGCACAGGCACTGATGCGATTAATGGGTCGCCCGCAACGAGATCTGCTCGAACTTTTCAGCAACGGAAAAGCAGCCGCCATTGAATTCACAGGAATGCGAGAGCCCGAGCAAGACCCTGCGCCAAAATTTCTTCCGCCAATAGATATAATCTGCAATGAACCAACAACTCTTTATTTGAGCTCTCGAAGTCAGATTCTTTTGAGCCTTGTCAACTATAGATCATTCGCTTTCGACATAGACAATGAAAGCAAGCAGATAAGAATCGTAGGGAACTTCAAGGGTGGCGGTGCAGTGGGCCTACCCAGTGAGACCGGAAGTGTCACAGCGGAGCTTAGTTCTCATTCTGGGCTTGAGCTTGGGCCACACACGGAGCCCCCTTACAACTGTTCGATCAATGCCGAAAACGGGCACTCTCCAGCACCCAGCGCCTTGATTCTGACGGCCCGATGGAACCCATCCCAAGAGCCGACAAAATTGATACCGGTACGCAATGTAATTGCAAAACTGAACGGCCTTGAAGCACTGGCGCTTTCATCGAAATCATTCTGTTTCAGTCGCAGTGAATGTTTCGTCAAGGACGACAGCGAGGACATGCTAGAACATCCCATCATCCAGTTCGACCCTCGAGGTGACTTCACCTTGCGCTACAACAGTTATCGGTACTCTGTGCACGAAAAAGCTAGCCAATTGGCGCGCCAAGCCTACTGGTCATTGAAAGATCTATTGAATCAGGCAGATTGTTACGAATTCGTTCTGCAGCCCACCTCTGCGCTGTTAATCAACAACAGCCAGGCCCTGCATGCACGCGACACAATCAAAGATAACAGGCGACTACTGATCAGGCTGTTTGGGTATTCGCCAGATGCGCAGCCATTAATCCTGCAGCAAGACCCGTTGATAGTACGTGGCTAGTGAAAATGGAGCACAATTGAAAATGGATTCGATCTATATAGCGCTAGCAGCCGTCGCGCTGTTTGCCGGTTTCTTCGATGCGATAGCAGGCGGCGGCGGACTCCTCACTCTTCCCGCTCTATTCATCGCAGGCATCGACCCATTGGCAGCAATGGCCACTAACA
The DNA here is from genome assembly GCF_009932375.1 of Pseudomonas juntendi. Taxonomy (GTDB): domain Bacteria; phylum Pseudomonadota; class Gammaproteobacteria; order Pseudomonadales; family Pseudomonadaceae; genus Aquipseudomonas; species Aquipseudomonas juntendi. The sequence goes on along the minus strand of NZ_BLJG01000015.1, from coordinate 35,435 downwards.
AATTTCAAGCTTCTTCAGCCAGTGCGTCAGCCGTCTGGGCGTTTGCTCGAAAACGAATGATCGATTGGCGAGCAGACTGGCCTATGGCCTGCCTATCCTTTACTGGAGGCGTCACTGGCGCCATGTCAATCAGCATGCTCGACAGGTATGTCCTGGAATCTGTCGTTCCCATCATGCTGATCGCGGTCGCCGCCTACTTTGCGTTCACTCCCACGCTGAGTGGTCAGGAGCGCAAGCAACGGCTGTCGAGCGTTGCATTCACACTGGCGGTAGTGCCAGCCATCGGCTTCTATGACGGTATTTTCGGGCCAGGTACCGGTTCATTTTTCATGGTCGCATGCACCCTGCTGCTGGGACAGCCGCTCATGCAAGCAATTTGCAGAAGCAAACTCCTGAATGCTTGCTGCAACCTGGGAGCCCTGACCGTGTTTGCATGCAGTGGGGCGATCGTCTGGCCTTTGGCATTGATAATGGCCGTGTCCGCCATCATTGGTGCGCAGCTGGGCGCGCGGTGTGCGCTCCACTTCGGGCCGCGGCTGGTGAAACCGCTGCTGATCGCCGTGTGCTGCCTGATGGCAACCAAGTTGATGCTCAGTACTGGTCATCCGGTGGCCCAATGGTTGCACCGCCTATGAGTACTCAGCGGGCCTGAATTCAATTCCAGTCATCGGTCAAACCGATAGAGCGGCAGTGGCATGCCGAGTACAGCCATCCTGTCTATTCAATCTCAAACAAACTGTTGCGCAACGGCCCCACACTCAGACGTTCCCTGACGTCATCATCTATACGCGGATCATCCGGGCGGTACAGTTTGACCTGTCGGTAGGCATTGATGCGATTGATCTCCTCACCCAGATACTCCCACACCACCCGTGTGCAGGCCGGGTTGCGCCGGTCGCCGCTGGAAACCCCGGCCTTCAGGCCATTCAGGCGGGTGATCCGGCTTTTGAAGCTGGGAATCAGGATGGTCTGGCTCATTTCGTTGAAAGTCAGCGACTCGTAGTCGATGAGGAACACTCGGTCCTGCAACTGAAACGCCGCGCCCAGATAGCGGCAACGGACTTCGGCATGCAGGTCCGTGGCGCTGGAGCGCTCCTGCCGCTCCTGGCGCTCGAACAGGAAACGCCCCCGCTCTTCCCACAGGTGCACCAGCGACACCAGGATCGTGCCGGGCACCGACATGCAGTTCGAATACTCGAAGTAATAACCGCAATACCGCGACAGGTTGCCGGCGTGCTCATGCAGCGGGCGGAACAGTTCACTGATCGGGTCGCTGGGTTGTTCGGCCAGGGTCGAGACGCGGGCACCGATCAGGCGGGCGAACTGCTCGGCAGGCAGATTCAGCTCGTAATCCTCGACGCCAAAGAAATCACCGATGCGTTTCAGGTTGAAAGCCGTCGGACGGCTCTGCCCGCTGAGGTACTTGTTGAACTGCGCTCGGTTGATCGACAGCTGGCGGCAAACTTCGGAAATAGAGCGGTAGTGGCTGCAAGCCAGTTTGAGGTTGGTAGCGAAATGCTCACTCATGTGCGGAATCCAGGTGACGCGAATGACGCCATTGTAGCATCAAGTCGCATCAAGTCAGAGCAACCCGCGAAATTGTAACGACTCTTGTCATGGCCAACCATGCGCCCCAACGAATAGCGGTGCGCCTGCCGTCCGCTGATCAATCCACACGAAGAATAAGAATCGAGGTCATTTTCCAATGCTCGAAGCACTCAACGATTTCCTCTCGGGGAAACTCCTCATCGTGCTGATCGTCGGTCTCGGCGGTTACTTCACCATCCGTTCGCGGTTTGTACAGTTCCGCCATTTCGGCCACATGTTCGCCGTGTTCAAGGAATCGCTGCGTGGCCAGGCAGGCCAGTTGAGCTCCTTCCAGGCCCTGATGCTGAGCCTGGCTGGCCGCGTGGGCGCCGGTAACATCGCCGGGGTCGGCATTGCCGTGACCCTGGGCGGCCCTGGCGCGGTGTTCTGGATGTGGGTCACTGCCCTGGTCGGCATGGCCAGCAGTTTCTTCGAATGTACCCTGGCCCAGGTGTACAAGCGCGCCGATGGCGACGGCTTGTACCGTGGCGGCCCGGCCTACTACATCCAGCATGGCCTGAAGCTGAAAAGCATGGCCATCGTGTTCTCGATCCTGCTGCTGGTGACCTACGGCTTCGCCTTCATCGGCCTGCAGTCGTACACCGTTACCCATTCGCTGCAAAATGCCTTCGACTTCAAGCCAAGCCACACCGGGCTGGTGCTGGCCGTGCTGTTGGCCATCACCTTCATCGGTGGCATCAAGCGCATCGCGGCGGTCTCGGACCTGCTGGTGCCGGTCAAGACCCTGGCCTACATCGGCGTGACCCTGTACGTGATCGGCACCCAGATCGACCACGTACCCGCCATGCTGGAAACCATCTTCAAGAGCGCCTTCGGCCTTGACCCTGCGTTTGGCGGCCTGCTCGGCAGCGCCATCGTCATGGGCGTGAAGCGGGGCGTGTTCGCCAACGAAGCAGGCTTGGGCAGTGCACCGAACGTTGCCGCCGTGGCGGCAGTGAAACACCCGGGCGCGCAGGGCGTGGTCCAGGCCTTCAGCGTGTTCCTCGACACCTTCGTGATCTGCACCTGCACCGCACTGCTGATCCTGCTGTCGGGCTTCTACACCCCAGGCTTCGAGGGCGACGGCATTGTCCTGACCCAGAACTCGCTGGCCGCCGTGGTGGGTGACTGGGGCCGCGTGTTCGTCAGCGTTGCGCTGTCGCTGTTCGTGTTCACCTGCATTCTCTACAACTACTACCTGGGCGAGAACAGCCTGCAGTTCCTCAGCCGCAACCGCGTGGTACTGATGGTGTTCCGTGGCCTGGTACTGGCGCTGGTGGTGTGGGGTTCGATGCAAGACCTGTCGACCGTGTTCGCCTTCGCCGACATCACCATGACCTGCCTGGCCTTCGTCAACCTGATCGCCCTGGCCCTGTTGTTCAAGATTGGCCTGCGGGTGATGCGCGACTACGACGACCAGCGCAAGGCCGGTATCAAGCAGCCAGTGTTCGATTCGACCAAGTTCGCCGACCTGGACCTGGACCGCAACGCCTGGCCAGCCAACCCTGAGCTGGAAACAGCCGCTGACAAAGCAGCCGTCCAGGCCCAGCCACAGCGCTGATACCCTGCCCTGCCCAAGCCGCCCCGTCCGTGGGCGGCTTTTTTCTCCGCTCACCGCCACGGATGCTTTCCATGCGTGCAGTCAAGAATCTTCTCGTTCTCTATACCGGTGGCACCATCGGCATGCTCGAAACCCCGGAGGGCCTCGCACCGGCCGGCGGTTTCGACGGGCGGATGCGTGAACACTTCGCGCAACTGTCCGATGCCCCCCAGCTGCAGTGGACCCTGCAAGAGCTGAACCCGCTGCTGGACAGCGCCAACATGCAACAGCACAACTGGCTGGCCATGCGTGACGCCATCGTCACGGCGGTGGACGCTGGCCATGATGGGGTGCTGGTGCTGCACGGCACCGATAGCCTGGCCTATAGCGCGGCTGCCTTGTCGTTCATGCTGCTGGGCTTGCCCGTGCCGGTACTGCTGACCGGTTCGATGCTGCCGGCCGGCGCCCCCGACAGCGACGCCTGGCCCAACTTGTGTGGCGCGCTGCGCCTGTTCGAACAAGGGCTGGAAGACGGCGTGCAGTTGTACTTCCATGGGCAGTTGGTGCACGGTTGCCGGGCTACCAAGTTGCGCAGTGAAGCGTTCGATGCGTTCGTTGCCCTGCCGCGGCATCGCGACAGCCAGCGTGCGGCAGCCATCCCGGCCGAGCTGGATTACCGCCAGCCGCGCCAGCCGGTCAACCTGGCGGTAGTGCCCGTGTTCCCGGGGCTGCAGGCCAGCCATCTGCAGGCCTTGTTGGGCAGCGGCGTGCAGGGCTTGCTGCTGGAGTGCTATGGCAGTGGTACCGGGCCGTCGGATGACCTGGCGTTGCTCGAGGTACTGCGCGCAGCGCGCCAGCGCGGGGTGCTGCTGGCGGCAATCAGCCAATGCCCTGAAGGCTCGGTGGTATTCGATACCTATGCGGCAGGCAACCGACTGCGTAGCGCGGGCCTGGTCAGTGGCGGCGGCATGACCCGCGAGGCAGCGCTGGGCAAGATGGTTGCGCTGCTGGGTGCAGGGTTGGATGTGGAATCAGCAGAACGCTGGTTTGCCCTGGACCTGTGTGGGGAGCGGGCGTAGGCGCTGCCCGCAACTCGCCCAGGCAAGAAAAGAAGATGGCGGAAGGCAGCGGGAGTCGAACCTGCCCGGGAACGGCTGCCGTCCCCAACCGGGTTTGAAGCCCGGCCGCGCCACCGGGCGCGATTGCCTTCCTTGAACTCAGTGCCTGGCGTACTGCTGGGCCAGGGCGCTGTCAGCGCGAATGTGACGCTGCTCGGCCACCCTGCGGGTCAGGCCGATGCGGTCGAAGTATTCCAGAATCTGCACACTGCGCTTGCGACCGATGCCCAACATATCGCGAAATGCAGCAACCTGCACTACTGAAGTGCCAGCCGCCTGCCCCAGCAGCAGCTCTGCCATGCGCTGTAGCGTCGCTGCGGGGTAGAACAGGTCACGCACCACCTGGTGCACCACGCCCAAACGCGCCAGCTTGCGCAACAACAAACGAACGTCGGCTTCAAGGCAGTTCTCTTCTGCCGCCAATGTCCTGACCCAGGGCGGGTCGAACTGCCCCGCCAGCAACCTGGGCTGCAGGCGCGCCCACAGCGCCTCGTCGGCTTCACTCAACTGGACCTTGTGATCCGGCAAATGCAGCCAGGGCCCACTGGCGGCAATCGCCCCTTCCTCTAGCAGTTCCTCAAGCAGGCTGACAAACGCAGGCCGCTCCAACGGCAGTGCAGTAAAGCGCCGCAGGCGGTCACGGTCGGGGCCCAGCTGATCGGGTTCTTGCTCGTGGAAGCGGGCAAGTTGCGCCAGCACCTGCCGTTTCAGCGCCTGCCACTGGGCGCTGGCGAACAGCAGCTGGCCCTGTCGCGTGGCCACCACCAACACGTTCGCCGGTAGCTGCCAGGTTTCGCGCAGGCGATTGAACTGCCGCTCCAGGCGCTGTGGGTCGATACCACCGGGCGCACTGGCCAGCAGTGCCGGCAGCGCCTGCTCCAGGCCCTGGGCATCCCGCAGCGCCTGCAGCTGGCGTAGACGCTCGGGGCTGCGGCGCTGGCGGCTGGGGGCAAACGGGTCGAGTACCCTGCCGCCGCCCAAGGTGCGCTGAGCACGCTGGTCGCGCAGCACCAGGCGGTCGCCATGCACGGCCTGCAACGGCGCATTGAGCAGTAACTGGGCAAACATGCGCTGGCCGGCGGCCAGGGTTTCACCTTCCAGCAACGCGACACGGGCCGTCACGTCCTGGGTGCCGAGGTGCACATGCACGGCACTGAAGTGCTCGAACGCCCGCAGCTCGCCCGGCAGCAGGTTCAACTCGATATCCACCCGAACACTGGGCGCGTGCAGCCACTGCGGCAGCAGCCAGTCGCCACGGTGAACTTGCTCCGCGCTAAGGCGTTCGGCTGCGATATTGAGCGCTACTCGCTGGCCGGCCTGCGCTACCAACGCGGCCTGGTTTTGTGCATGCAGGCCCCGCACCCGCACCGCCTTGCCGGCCTTGCCCAGGACCAGGGTATCGCCGGCACTCACCCGGCCGGCCAGCGCCGTGCCAGTCACCACCACCCCCGCACCGGTAACGGCGAAGGCGCGGTCGATAGCCAGGCGAAAACCGCCTTGCGCACTGCGTTGCCGCACAGCGGTTTGCGCCTGCAGCAAGGCTTGGCGCAACGCGTCGATGCCCTCCCCGCCAAGGCTCGACACCGGGAAATGCCGCGCCCCGGCATAGGGCCCTGGCGCCAGCAGCTCACTGACCTGCGCCTGCACCTGGGCCAGGCGCGCCGGCTCGACGCGGTCGCACTTGCTGATCGCCACCAGTGCCTGGGGGATACCCAACAGCTCGATGATTGCCAGGTGCTCACGTGTCTGCGGCATGACGCCATCGTCTGCCGCCACCACCAGCAGCACCACGTCTATGCCATGGGCCCCGGCCAGCATGTTGTGGATAAATCGCTCGTGGCCCGGCACATCGATGAAGCCCGTCAGCGGTGCACCTTCGGCCAGCGCCGCGTAGCGGTAACCCAGGTCGATGGTCATGCCCCGTTCACGCTCTTCCTGGCGCAGGTCACCGGCCTGGCCGGTCAGTGCCTTCAGCAGTGCGGTCTTGCCATGGTCGATGTGGCCGGCGGTACCAACGATCACTGCACCGGCCCCAACTGCAACGCCGGCAATTGCGCCAGCCATTGGGCTTCGTCGTCCAGCTGGCGCAGGTCCAGCCATAGCGCGTCGTCGTCGATGCGACCAAGCACCGGCACTGGCAGGCCCCGCAGGGCCCGCTCCAGCACATGCAGGCTGCGCCCGCGCAACTTCTTCGACACCTGCGGGCGCAGGCACAGCGCGGCACTGGGCAGGCGCGCAACCGGCTGGCTGCCACTGCCTATCATGCCCAGCGCAGGTTCTACGCTGACGACCCATTGCGCACCAAGGCGGGCCTGGAGGTCTGGCAGCAGGCGTTCGGCCTGGGCCTGGATATCGGCCTGGCCACGGGTCAACAAGCGCAAACTGGGCAGACGCTCGGCCAACCGGTCCGGGTTGCGGTACAGCGCCAGCACCGCTTCGAGTGCGGCCAGGGTGATCTTGTCGACCCGCAGCGCACGCTTGAGCGGGTTTTTCTTGATCCTGGCGATCAATGCCTTGCGCCCGACGATGATCCCGGCCTGCGGGCCGCCCAGCAGCTTGTCGCCACTGAAGGTCACCAGATCGGCGCCATCAGCCAGGGCCTGGCGCACCGTGGGCTCGGCCGGCAGGCCCCAGCGGGTGAGATCGAGCAAACTACCGCTGCCGAGGTCTTCGAGCAGTGGCAGGTCATGCTGGTGGGCGATTCGCGCCAGCTCGGCGGTGGGCACCTGGGTGGTGAAACCTTGAATGCTGTAGTTGCTGCAGTGCACGCGCATCAGTAATCCGGTTCGCGGGCCAATGGCAGCTTCGTAGTCGCGGGCATGGGTACGGTTGGTGGTGCCGATCTCGTGCAGCTTCACCCCGGCGCGGGCCATGATGTCCGGGATGCGGAAGGCGCCACCGATCTCGATCAGTTCGCCGCGCGAGATAATGCCCTCCTTGCGCGCACCCAGGCTGTTGAGCGCCAGCAGTACCGCCGCGGCATTGTTGTTGACCACGGTAACCGCCTCGGCGCCGGTCAGCTCGCGGATAAGGCTCTCGATCAGGTCGTCGCGGTCACCACGCTTGCCGCTGGCCAGGTCGAACTCCAGGTTGAGCGGGTAGCGGGCGGCGGTCTGCATCGCCTCGATGGCTTCTTCCGGCAGCAGGGCACGGCCGAGGTTGGTATGCAGCACGGTGCCGGTGAGGTTGAACACTCGGCGTACCTGGCTGCGTTGCTGGGCGGCCAGACGTTCGCCGGCGCGGCCCAGAAGGATCTCGAGAGACAGCTCGGCGGCACTGAGCTGGCCGCTGCGCGCGGGCTCCCGCAGGTCGTCCAGCAATTGGCGCAGGGCGCTCAAGACCGCATCGCGGCCGTGGCGGTCGATCAGTGGGAGGCAGGCCGGATGGCGCAGGAGGGTGTCGATGGACGGCAAGCGTGGGGTGTCGCTGGCGAGGCTGTTGGACATGCGGTACTACCTAGGATTGATCCGTCGTCGGTACTGGCCTGTTCGCGGGTGAGCCCGCCCCCACAAAAGCCTGCGCAGGTGTCTGATCCTGTACCAAGGCTTGTGGGAAAGGGTTCACCCGCTAAGCAGGCGACTCGGTTTTTCAGTGTAGACACTCACCCACTAACCGGGCGCAAGCATCAGGTTGGGCGCCAGGCGATGAAAACCTTCCTCGTCCAGGCGCATGTCCAGCGCAAGGCTGGCCAGGTCGTCGGCCAAGGGCTCGGCCGCTGCGTCGTTTTCGAGGTAGTTCTGCTTGAGGTAGCTTTCACACCCCGGGCAGCACTCGGCCCGCAGGGGCGCCTTGCCGGGTAAGTGGCGGTCATTCTCAAGACTGGTATAGCGCAAGTCCTTGCTCGACTCGCAGTACACGCACTTGACCCGCACCACATGCCATTCACAGGCACACAACGAGCACACCAGATAGCGCAGGCCGTTGTGCTTGCCACGGTTGCGTACCACCCCGGCCATCGCCGGCGAGCCGCAGGCCGGGCACTGGGCCAGGCTGCCAGCGGGTTTGAGTTCAGGCGCCGGCAATGCCAGCAGCCAACTGGACCAGGCCGCCTGCAACGCAGCCCCGAGCAATGGCACCAGTGCGGGCGGCACCGCGTCATACTGCCCTGCCAGCAACGCGAACCCCCAGCCTTTGCGCTGGTTGTCATCACTGCCACGCAGCACCTGCAAGGCCTCCGCCAACGGACCCTGGGGTTCGTCGCCAAAGTGACCCAGCAAGGCCTGCAGCCAGACCAGCCAAGCCCCGTCACGTACCAGGCTGTCTGCCGCCAACGGCGGCAAACCATGGCTTATGCACAGGCGCTGGCGCGCCTCAGCCACCGGCAGGGCGCCAGGGGGGTTATCCACAAGCTGCTGCTGCACACGGCACAACCGCGCAACCAGCCTCAGGTAGTCGCCCAGGGCATTGCCCTGGGCCAGCGTGTCCAAACGCGCAGCCCGCACTTCAAACAGGTTGGCCGGCGGCAGGTGCAGAAACGGCGGCATCACCGCCGACGCTTCGATCTGCCCAGGTTCGAGTATCGTGCTCAAGCGCTCATCCTTCTTTTCGTCCGTGATGACTCGGCGGCTTGTCGCCAGTCACTTCGCGGTACCACAGTTCATGGTGCTTGCGTGCCCAGGCGCGGCTTACCCAGCCGTGCAGCATGGCGCCAATCGAGCCTTTGATCCAGATACCGGCGTAGATGTGCACGATAATGCTGAGGATCAGCACGAAGGCCGCCAGTGCATGCAGCAACGCCGACAGGCGAATTACCTCGATGCCGAACCAGTGGCTGAAATACGCTCGCCAGATCACCACACCACTGACCAGCAACACCAGCATGCACACCAGCAGGGTCCAGAACAGCAGCTTCTGCCCGGCGTTGTACTTGCCGATTGGCGGTACGCCCTCCTCCTGGTTACGCATTACCCGGTCAACCCGGCGCAGCCAGAGGCGATCATTCGAGGTGATGAAGTTGGCCCGCCAGAAGCGCACCACCAGGCCAACGAAGAACACGAACATCGCCACCCCCAGAAACGGGTGCAGGATGCGCGTCCACGGCCCACCGCCAAACAGGTTGCTGAGCCAGAACAGTGCCGGGTGAAACAGCGCCAACCCCGACAGCCCGGCGAGAAAGAACAGGATCGCCACCAGCCAGTGGTTGCTGCGCTCGTTGGCGTTGTAGCGCAAGATGGGTTTGTTGTCGTTCATGGCCGCTGCTCCCCTTGCCCACCGGGCTTGCTCGGATCATAGACATGCACTGCAGGGTCCACTGTCTGCACGCTCGGGTCGGCTGCGGCCGGGTGTTCGTCCTCCTCCACCCGCTGTGGCCCGACCCGCACATAGTGGAAGAACCCGGCCAGCACCGCTGCGCCCATCGCCAACAACGCCAGGGGCTTGGTAAAGCCCTTCCACAACCCTACCAGCGGGCTGATCACCGGCTGGTCCGGCAGGCCGGCATACAGCTTGGGGGTATCGGCATGGTGCAACACGTACATCACGTGGGTACCGCCGACGCCATCCGGGTCATACAACCCGGCGTTGTCGTAGCCACGCGATTTCAGGTCGACGATGCGTTCGGCGGCATGCACCTTCATCTCGTCCTTGGTGCCGAACACAATTGCCCCGGTCGGGCAGGTTTTCACACAGGCCGGCTCCAGGCCCACGGTCACGCGGTCGGAACACAGGGTGCACTTGTACGCCTTGTGGTCTTTCTGCGAGATACGCGGAATGTTGAACGGGCAGCCGGTGATGCAATAGCCACAGCCAATACAGTGGTCCTGGTTGAAGTCGACGATACCGTTGGCATGCTTGATGATCGCCCCTGGGCTTGGGCACGCCTTGAGGCAGCCTGGCTCGGCACAATGCATGCAGCCGTCCTTGCGGATCAGCCATTCCAGGTTGCCGTCGTCGCGCTCGTGCTCGGTAAAGCGCATCAGCGTCCAGGTCTCGGCAGTGAGGTCCTGGGGGTTGTCGTAGGTGCCGTGGTTGTGGCCGACCTCGTCACGCAGTTCGTTCCACTCCGAACACGCCACCTGGCAAGCCTTGCAGCCGATGCACTTGGTGGTGTCGATCAGCTTGGCGACTTCCTGCTGCTGGCGTACCGAGGGCGGCACGGTGGTGGTGGCCGAGCGGGCGATGATGTCTTGGCTGGCCATCAGAGTTTCTCCACTTTGACGAGGAACGACTTGGACTCTGGCGTCTGCGTGTTGCCGTCACCCAGGAATGGCACCAGGGTGTTGGTCAGGTAGCCATGCCGGGTTGCGCCGGTGAAGCCCCAGTGCAGCGGAATGCCGATCTGGTGCACGGTCTGGTTGTTGACCTGCAGCGGGCGAATCCGCTTGGTCACGACCGCCACCGCGTCGATATGGCCACGCTTGCTCGACACCCGTACCCGGTCGCCAGCCTTGATGCCTTTTTCATTGGCCAGCACCTCGCCGATCTCGACGAACTGCTCGGGCTGGGCGATGGCGTTGAGCCGGCAATGCTTGCTCCAGAAGTGGAAGTGCTCGGTCAGCCGGTAGGTGGTCGCCGCGTACGGGAATTCATCGTGCTTGCCGAGGGTGTCCCATACCGAGTCGAAGATGCGCCCGGCCGGGTTGCTGATCGCCTTCTTGTTCTGCGGGTGCAGCGGGTTGATGCCAATCGGCGTTTCGAACGGCTCGTAGTGCTCGGGGAACGGGCCTTCGGCCATCTTGTCGATGGCGAAGAACCGCGCCACGCCCTCGGGGTTCATGATGAACGGGTTCATCCCCGCCTCGGGTGGCGAGTCGACCTTGAAGTCGGGCACGTCGGTCCCGGTCCAGGTCTTGCCGTTCCACCACACCAGGCGTTTCTTTTCCGGATCCCAAGGCTGGCCTTGCGGGTCGCTGGAGGCACGGTTGTAGAGGATGCGGCGGTTGGCCGGCCAAGCCCAGGCCCAGTTCTGCACCTGGTGCATGCCGTACGGGTCGCTGTTGTCGCGGCGAGCCATCTGGTTGCCCTGCTCGGTCCAGCAGCCGGCAAAGATCCAACACCCCGATGCCGTGCTGCCATCGTCCTTGAGTTGACCGAAGCCCGACAATTGCTGGCCAGCCTTGAGGGCTGCTCCGGCAGCATCGGTAAGGTCGGTGACCGCCCAGCCGTTCATTTCCTTGGCCAATTCCTCGGGGGATGGCTCATCAGCAATCTTGTACGGCCAGCTGATGTTCATGATCGCGTCAGGGTAGGTACCGCCCTCGGTCTGGTAACGCTGACGCAGGCGCAGGAACAGCTCGCTCATGATCTGCACGTCGGTGCGGGTTTCGCCCGGCCCGTCGGCACCTTTCCAGTGCCACTGCAGCCAGCGGCTGCTGTTGACCAGCGAGCCATCTTCCTCAGCGAAGCAGGTGGTGGGCAGGCGGATCACTTCGGTCTGGATATTGGCCGTGTCCACGTCGTTGAACGGCCCCATGTTGCGCCAGAACTCCGAGGTTTCGGTGGCGAGCGGGTCCATGACCACCAGCCACTTGAGCTTGGCCAAAGCCGCGGTGACGCGGTTCTTGTCCGGCAGCGCGGCGATGGGGTTGAAGCCTTGGCACATGTAGCCGTTGACCTTGCCCTGGCCCATCATCTCGAACATGCGCAGCACATCGTAAGCCGGCACATCGAGCTTGGGCAGCCAGTCATAGCCCCAGTTGTTTTCAGCCGTGGCGTTGGCACCGTACCAGGCCTTCATCAGGCTGACATGGAACTTGCCGTAGTTCTGCCAGTAAGACAGCTGCCCCGGGCGCAGCGGTTTGGAGGCGCGCTTGTCGATATAGGCTGCGTAATCCTGTTCGGCATCGCCGGCCAGCGTCAGGTAGCCCGGCAGCGAATTGGACAGCAGGCCAAGGTCGGTGAGGCCCTGGATGTTGGAGTGGCCGCGCAACGCGTTGACCCCACCACCGGGCATGCCCACGTTACCCAGCAGCAACTGCACCATGGCGGCACTACGGATGATTTGCGCACCGATCGAGTGTTGCGTCCAACCCAGGGCGTAGAGAATCGTCATGGTCTTGCCCGGTACCGAGCAGCTGGCGATCTCTTCCCAGACTTTCATCATGGCGTCCTGCGGCATGCCACAGGTCATGCTCGCCAACTCCGGGGTATAGCGGCTGTAGTGCTGCTTCATCAGCTGGAACACGCAGCGCGGGTGCTGCAGTGTCGGGTCGACCTTGGCGTAGCCATCCTCACCCAGTTCATAACCCCAGCCGGACTTGTCGGCGTACACGCGCTTGGCCTCGTCGTAGCCGCTGAACAGCCCGTCTTCGAAGCCATAGTTCTCTTTGACGATGAACGACACGTCGGTGTAATTGCGCACGTATTCGTGCTGGATCTTGTCGTTGCTCAGCAGGTAGTTGATCAGCCCACCCATGAAGGCGATGTCGGTACCGGTACGGATTGGCGCGTAGTAGTCGGCCACCGAAGCCGTTCGGGTAAATCGCGGGTCGACCACGATAAGCCGCGCCTTGTTGTGCGCTTTGGCCTCGGTCACCCATTTGAAGCCGCACGGATGCGCTTCTGCTGCGTTGCCACCCATCACCAGGACCAGATTCGCGTTGGCGATATCTGACCAGTGGTTGGTCATGGCGCCACGGCCGTACGTCGGGGCAAGACTTGCCACCGTCGGGCCATGTCAGACACGTGCTTGGTTATCGAACCCCAGCATGCCTGTTGCGCGGATGACCTTGTGGGTCAGGTAACCCGCCTCGCTGGAGGCGGCGGAAGCAGCGAGAAAACCGGTGGTGAGCCAGCGGTTGACGGTTTGCCCCTGGGCGTTCTTCTCGATGAAGTTGGCGTCACGGTCCTGCTTCATCAGGTCGGCAACGCGGTCCAGGGCCTCGTCCCAGCTGACCCGCACCCATTCCTGGCTGCCAGGCTTGCGCACCTCTGGGTACTGCAGGCGGCTCGGGCTGTGGATAAAGTCCAGCAGGCCGGCACCCTTCGGACAGAGGGTGCCGCGGTTGACCGGGTGGTCGGCGTCACCTTCGATATGAATGATGTTCTGTTTGACGTTCTTGCCCGCATCGCCTTGGCTGTACAGGATCAGGCCGCAGCCGACCGAACAGTAAGGGCAGGTATTTCGGGTCTCTTTGGTGTGCGCCAGCTTGAAGTGGCGCACCTGCTCGGCAAAGGCTGGCGTGGGGGCCATGCCCAACGCCGCCAGGCTCGAGCCTCCAAGGCCGATAGCGGCGACCTTGAAGAATTGCCGACGGTTCAGGTCCATCGTGCACTCCTGATCAGGTTTGGACGCACGAAACATTGCCGGCGCCTCTTGGTAGTCACGGTGGCGGGCCAAATTCTGCTCGCCAATGGATAAGACTAGTCAAGAATCGAGAAGGTGCGATGACATGTGTCAGGTAGAGAGCACTATGCCGGGTTACTGGGCTCATCACTTTCGGAAATGGACTACATAACTCCGCTCAGAAAGTTACTAGATTGAGGAAAATTCCGACAAAGGACCTGTCCCCATGAACACCAAGCCTCTGCTGCTGAGCCTGCTGATCGCCGGTACTGCCATCCTCGCACCCGCTTCTGCAGCCACTTCGGACGAAGCAGCTTCGCCGCTCACCTCGCAACAAGCGCGAAACATGGCGGCAGCCGCCGAACTGGCGGCCATGGCCCAAGGCCATGCGATCGTCATCAGCATCATCGACAACCACGGTAAGCCCAAGTATTTCCACCGTATGGACGGCGCAGACAAAGCCAGTATCAAGCTGGCGCAACTCAAGGCTGAGACTTCTGCCCGCTTCCCCTTGGCCTCGCCCACCTCTGGCGAACACGGCCCTGCACACCCGGCTAAACCCTATGCATCGTTGCCGGGGCTCACCTTGCTGGAAGGAGGCCTGCCAATCATGGATAAGAACGGCATGCACATTGGCGGCATCGGCATCAGCGGCGCAACGCCGGAGCTGGATGCGCAGTTCACCCGGGTGGCGCTTGAAGAACTGGGTGGTGAAAGCACCCTCTGAGGTTTTTTTATGGCCTGCTGCACCCATAAAAAAACCCAGGGCCAAGGCCCTGGGTTTCTGGTTTCGCTAGCCGCCTGATGTTCTGATCAGAACGGAATATCGTCATCGAAACTGTCGAAGTCAGCAGCCGGCTGAGGCGCTGGCTGCTGTGGCGCCGGGCGCTGAGGGGCCTGTTGCGGGCGCTGGGCCTGCTGGCGCGGCGGGGCCTGGTTGTACTGCTGTTGACCACCACCCTGGTTGTAGTTGCCGCCACCCTGGTTGTACGGATCACCGCCTTGCTGCTGGCCCTGCGGGCGCCCGCCGAGCAGCTGCATGGTGCCGTTGATGTCGACGATGATCTCGGTGGTGTAACGCTTGATGCCGTCTTTTTCCCACTCGCGGGTCTGCAGCTTGCCTTCGATGTAGCACTGCGAACCTTTACGCAGGTACTCACCGGCAATTTCGGCAACCTTGCCGAACAGCGACACACGGTGCCACTCGGTACGCTCGACCTTCTGGCCCGACTGCTTGTCGGTCCACTGCTCGCTGGTAGCCAGGCTCAGGTTGGTCACGGCGTTACCGTTGGGCAGGTAGCGGACTTCGGGATCCTGGCCACAAGTGCCGACCAGAATGACTTTGTTAACCCCACGGGCCATAACGTTCTCCTAGGCTTCGCACGCCGAAGAGGCTGGATTCACCAGTCGCTCGAGGGTCGCACGGTCCAAAATTTTCGTATCCAGTTTGATATAGATGGCCGCTTCTTCAGCAACCACCACAGCGTCGGTCACACCCGGCACGGCCATCAGTCGCTCGGTCAGGCCGGCTTCCCGGGCTGCCTCTGGCGTCAGCGGCATGCGCAAGCTGGTCACATACGGCGGCTCGTTCATGGACAACGCGACGATCAGCCAGATTGCACACAACACCGCACAGCCGAGGAATACCGTGTCCAACCCACCGTGCTGGAACAGCCAGCCACCCAGAATTCCACCCAGTGCCGCACCAAGGAACTGGCTGGTGGAATAAACCCCCATTGCCGTGCCCTTGCCACCGGCAGGCGACACCTTGCTCACCAGCGAAGGCAGCGAGGCCTCCAGCAGGTTGAATGCGGTAAAGAATACCACGGTGCCAATCACCAGTCCGCGCAAACCGTCAGCCCACTCCCAGAAGTATATCTCTGTCAGCAGCAGGACACTGACTGCACCGGCCAACACACGCTTCATCTTGCGCTTTTTTTCGCCGTAGATGATGAACGGCACCATTGCAAAAAATGAGATGAACAGTGCGGTCAGGTAGACCCACCAGTGCTGCTCTTTTGGCAGCCCGCCACGCTCGACGAAGGCCAGGGGCAGCGCGACGAAGCTGGCCATGAGGACGGCATGCAGCACGAAGATGCTCACGTCCAGGCGCAAAAGGTCCGGATGACGCAGGGTCGGGCCGAGTGCCTTGCGCGCCACACCCGACTCGCGGTGCTGCAGAAGGCTGTGGGTACTGGGCACGACGAAGGCGATCAGCAGGATGCCGACCAGGGCAAGCCCGGCAGTGGCAAGGAACAATCCTGACAAACCAAAGGCACTTGTCAGCAGTGGCCCGACGACCATGGCCACGGCAAACGACAGGCCGATGCTCATGCCGATCATGGCCATGGCCTTGGTCCGGTGTTGTTCACGGGTCAGGTCCGAGAGCAGCGCCATGACGGCAGCCGAAATTGCCCCGGCACCTTGCAGGATGCGCCCCGCGATCACCCCCCAGATAGAGTCGGCCTGGGCCGCCAGGACACTACCCAAGGCAAAGATCACCAACCCCAGGTAGATGATCGGGCGCCGCCCGATGCGGTCGGAAATCATCCCGAACGGAATCTGCAATACCGCCTGGGTCAGGCCATAGGCCCCGATGGCCAGGCCAATCAGCGCAGGTGTGGCACCGGCCAGGTCCATGCCGTAGGTGGCCAGTACCGGCAAGACCATGAACATGCCCAGCATACGAAAGGCAAAGACCAGGGCCAGGCCACCAGCAGCGCGGGTTTCGCTGCTGCTCATGCGCTCGTTGTGGGTGTCATGCATGGCGTAACCTCGTGTGAACCGGCGGCGATTCTATCAGTCCGACAGCTTGACGGCATCTACGCGACGCTTTGCCGCGTACTGGCAGGGGGCCGTATAATTCTTTGTTTATGCCCGCCAAGCGAGGCCGCAGTGGACAAGATCCTGATTCGTGGGGCACGTACCCACAACCTGAAGAACATCGACCTGACCTTGCCCCGGGACAAGCTGATCGTGATCACCGGCCTGTCCGGTTCCGGCAAGTCTTCGCTGGCGTTCGATACCCTGTACGCCGAAGGCCAGCGCCGCTACGTGGAATCGTTGTCGGCCTACGCCCGGCAATTCCTGTCGATGATGGAAAAGCCCGACGTCGACACCATCGAAGGTCTGTCCCCGGCAATCTCCATCGAACAGAAATCGACGTCGCATAACCCGCGCTCGACGGTCGGCACCATCACCGAGATCTACGACTACCTGCGCCTGCTGTACGCCCGCGTCGGTACCCCACGCTGCCCGGACCACGACATTCCGCTGGAGGCGCAAACCGTCAGCCAGATGGTCGACCTGGTGCTGGAGCGCCCCGAAGGCAGCAAGCTGATGCTTCTGGCGCCGGTAGTGCGCGAGCGCAAGGGCGAGCACCTGGCAGTGTTCGATGAAATGCGCGCGCAGGGTTTCGTGCGCGCCCGGGTCAACGGCAAGCTCTATGAGCTTGATGAGTTGCCCAAGCTGGACAAGCAGAAGAAGCACAGCATCGATGTGGTAGTGGACCGCTTCAAGGTGCGCGCCGACCTGCAGCAGCGCCTAGCCGAATCGTTCGAAACTGCGCTGAAACTGGCCGACGGGATTGCCCTGGTGGCACCGATGGACGACGAGCAAGGCGAAGAGACGATCTTCTCCGCCCGTTTCGCCTGCCCGGTGTGCGGCCACGCGATCAGCGAGCTGGAGCCCAAGCTGTTTTCCTTCAACAACCCGGCGGGTGCCTGCCCGACTTGCGACGGCCTGGGTGTGAAGCAGTTCTTCGACACCAAGCGCCTGGTCAATGCCGAGCTTACCTTGGCCGAGGGTGCCATCCGCGGCTGGGACCGCCGCAACGTGTACTACTTCCAGATGCTCGGCTCACTGGCGGCGCACTATGGCTTCAGCCTGGAAGAGCCGTTTGGCGAGCTGTCTGCCGAACACCAGAAGGTGATCCTGCAAGGCAGCGGCAAGCACAGTGTCGACTTCAAGTACCTCAACGACCGCGGCGATATCGTCAAGCGCTCGCACCCGTTCGAAGGCATTGTGCCGAACCTGGAGCGCCGCTACCGCGAGACCGAATCGGCCACCGTGCGTGAAGAACTGGCCAAGTTCCTCGGCACCCAGCCCTGCCCGGACTGCCGCGGCACCCGCCTGCGTCGCGAAGCGCGCCACGTGTGGGTTGGCGAGAAAACCCTGCCGGCGGTCACCAACCTGCCCATTGGCGATGCCAGCAGCTATTTTGCCGAACTGACCCTGACCGGCCGCCGCGGCGAAATTGCCGCGAAAATCCTCAAGGAAATCTGCGAACGCCTGCAGTTCCTGGTCAACGTCGGCCTCGACTACCTCACCCTGGACCGCAGTGCCGACACCTTGTCGGGGGGCGAGGCCCAGCGTATCCGCCTGGCCAGCCAGATCGGCGCAGGCCTGGTGGGGGTGATGTACATTCTCGACGAACCGTCGATCGGCCTTCATCAACGCGACAACGACCGCCTGCTGGCGACGCTCAATCACCTGCGCGACCTGGGTAACACGGTCATTGTGGTGGAGCATGATGAAGACGCCATCCGCCTGGCGGACTATGTGGTGGACATCGGCCCAGGTGCGGGCGTACATGGCGGGCAGATCGTTGCCGAGGGTTCGCCGCAGGAGGTCATGGAGCATCCTGACTCGCTGACGGGCAAATACCTGTCGGGGCGCAAGAAGATCGTCGTGCCCGCCAAGCGCACGCCGCGCAACAAGAAGCTGCAACTCAAGCTGAAGGGGGCACGCGGCAACAACCTGCAGAATGTTGACCTCGAGGTGCCGATTGGCTTGTTGACGTGCGTGACCGGGGTATCTGGCTCGGGCAAGTCGACGCTGATCAACAACACCCTGTACCCGCTGGCAGCGACCGCCCTGAATGGCGCGAGCAGCATCGAGGCGGCGCCCCACAGCAGCATGGACGGCCTGCAGCACCTGGACAAGGTCGTGGATATCGACCAGAGCCCGATTGGCCGTACCCCGCGCTCGAACCCGGCTACCTACACCGGCATTTTTACTCCGATCCGTGAGCTGTTCTCCGGCGTGCCCGAGTCGCGCTCCCGCGGTTATGGCCCTGGGCGCTTCTCGTTCAACGTCAAGGGCGGCCGCTGCGAGGCCTGCCAGGGCGATGGCTTGATCAAGGTGGAAATGCACTTCCTGCCGGACATCTACGTACCCTGCGACGTGTGCAAGAGCAAGCGCTACAACCGCGAGACCCTGGAGATCAAGTACAAGGGCAAGAACATCCACGAGGTGCTGGAGATGACCATCGAGGATGCCCGCGAGTTCTTCGATGCGGTGCCGGCGTTGGCGCGCAAGCTGCAAACACTGATGGACGTGGGTTTGTCCTACATCAAGCTGGGGCAGTCGGCGACCACGCTGTCCGGTGGTGAGGCGCAACGGGTCAAGCTGTCCCGCGAGCTGTCCAAGCGTGACACCGGCAAGACCCTGTATATCCTCGATGAGCCGACCACTGGCCTGCACTTTGCCGATATTCAGCAGTTGCTGGACGTGCTGCACCGCCTGCGCGACCACGGTAACACCGTGGTGGTGATCGAGCACAACCTGGATGTGATCAAGACGGCCGACTGGCTGGTGGACCTGGGGCCAGAGGGTGGCTCCAAGGGTGGGCAGATCATTGCCTGCGGTACGCCGGAACAACTGAGCGAGATGAAACAGTCGTATACCGGGCATTACTTGAAACCGCTGCTGGAGCGGGATCGGGCCTAAGGCATTTGGGGGCGCTTTGCGCCCCATCGCGACACAAGGCCGCCCCTACAGGCGATCGCATGAACCTTTGGGTTGCGCGATCGCCCGTAGGAGCGGCCTTGTGTCGCGATGGGCTGCAAAGCAGCCCCCGGCTCTTACATCTGCGATTGCAGGTAGTTCTCCAGGCCAATGGCCTTGATCAGCCCCTGCTGCTTTTCCAGCCAGTAGGTATGATCTTCTTCAGTGTCGGCCAACTGCGCACGCAGAATGTCGCGGCTGACATAGTCCTTGTGCAATTCGCACAACTCGATGCCTTTGCACAACGCAGCGCGCACTTTGTATTCAAGCTTGAGGTCGGCTTCGATCATTTCCGGCACGGTGCTGCCGACTTCCAGGTCGTCTGCGCGCATGTCAGGCGTACCTTCCAGCATGAGGATACGACGCATCAGCGCATCAGCGTGTTGCGCCTCTTCTTCCATCTCGTGGTTGATACGCTCGTAGAGTTTGGACAGGCCCCAGTCTTCGTACATGCGCGAATGAATGAAGTACTGGTCGCGTGCCGCCAGTTCGCCCTTCAGCAGCGTGACGAGGTAGTTGATTACGTCCGGATGGCCTTGCATCGCCCTGTTTCTCCATGTGGAAGCTTCTATGCCGCATAGTGTGAACCAGCTTTTGCCGAAGGTCACTGAAAAAGGCGCAATCCGGGCAAAAAATCGGCTAAACAGTAGTGATATTCATTGAAAAACCGCCCAAATGAGGGCGGTTCTTCTTATCACTTCGAGTTAAGCGAGATTCACGCCCAACGCCTTGGCGATACCTTCGCCATAGGCCGGGTCAGCCATGAAGAAATACTGCAACTGGCGCTGGATGACATCGTCACTGACCCCTGCCATCGCCCCGGCGATGTTGCTGATCAGCAGCGCCTTCTGCTCGTTGCTCATCAAGCGGAACAGCGCGCCGGCGTGGCTGTAGTAGTCGTTGTCCTCACGGTGATCATGGCGGTCGGCTGCACCAGTGAGCGCCAGTGCAGGTTCAGCGTGACGCGGTGACTGCTTGGGTGCGTCGGCGTAGCTGTTAGGCTCGTAATTCGGCGCCGCACCATAACTGCCGGTCGCCATGGAGCCGTCGCGCTGGTAGCTGTTCACAGCGCAGCGCGGTGCATTCACCGGCAGTTGCTGGTGGTTGGTACCGACACGGTAGCGGTGGGCGTCAGCGTAGGCGAATACGCGGCCCTGCAGCATGCGGTCGGGTGACAGACCAACGCCAGGCACCATGTTGCTAGGCCCAAACGCTGCTTGCTCGACTTCAGCGAAATAGTTGAGCGGGTTCCGGTTAAGCTCCAGCACCCCCACCTCGATCAGCGGGTAGTCCTTCTGCGACCAGGTTTTGGTGACGTCGAACGGGTTTTCCTCACGGCTCGCCGCCTCCGCTTCGCTCATGACCTGCATGCACACGGTCCAACGTGGGTAGTCACCACGTTCGATGGCTTCAAACAAGTCGCGCTGAGCATAGTCCGGATCGGTACCGGCCAGGCGCGCCGCTTCTGCGGGGGCGAGGTTCTTGATGCCTTGGAGGGTCTTGAAGTGCCACTTCACCCAGGTGCGCTCGCCTTTCTGGTTGATCAGGCTGTAGGTGTGGCTGCCAAAGCCGTGCATGTGGCGATAGCCATCCGGGATGCCTCTATCCGAGAACAGAATGGTCACCTGATGCAGCGCTTCAGGCGAATGCGACCAGAAGTCCCACATCATCTGGGCGTTCTTGAGGTTGGTCTGTGGGTGGCGCTTCTGGGTGTGGATAAAGTCCGGGAACTTCAACGGGTCGCGAATGAAGAACACGGGGGTGTTGTTGCCCACAATGTCCCAGTTGCCTTCTTCGGTGTAAAACTTTACAGCGAAGCCGCGCGGGTCACGCTCGGTATCGGCTGAACCACGCTCGCCACCAACGGTGGAAAAACGCAGGAAGGTTTCGGTTTGCTTGCCGATTTCGCCGAAAAGCTTGGCGCTGGTGTAGGCCGTTATATCGCGGGTGACGGTGAAGGTGCCGTACGCACCCGAACCCTTGGCGTGTACGCGGCGCTCCGGAATGTTCTCGCGATTGAAATGGGCGAGCTTCTCGATGAGGTGGAAGTCGTCGAGCAACAATGGGCCACGTGGGCCGGCGGAGCGGGAGTTCTGGTTGTCGGCTACTGGTGCACCGCTGGCGGTGGTAAGAGTCTTGCTCATGGGCTCTCCTTATCGGTCTTCGAACGCCGGCTGATCGGCTATGGGGAGAGTATCGATGAGCCGGACTAGGAGAACAAATTCATTAGATGACTTGCATCAATAGAAATAAACAATAGTTGCACACACAAAAAACCGGGCACTAGGCCCGGTTCTTTGTAGCAGACAGAACGTCTTACTCAGCAGCTTCTACAGCACCGCCGACAGGACGATCAACCAGCTCGACGTACGCCATAGGCGCGTTGTCGCCAGCGCGGAAACCGCACTTCAGGATGCGCAGGTAGCCGCCCTGACGGGTGGCGTAACGCTTGCCCAGGTCGTTGAACAGTTTGCCAACAGCGGACTTCGAACGGGTACGGTCGAAGGCCAGACGACGGTTAGCAACGCTGTCTTCCTTGGCCAGGGTGATCAGCGGCTCGGCAACGCGGCGCAGTTCCTTGGCTTTCGGCAGGGTGGTTTTGATCAGCTCGTGCTCGATCAACGACACTGCCATGTTCTGGAACATAGCCTTGCGGTGAGAGCTGGTACGGCTCAGGTGACGTCCACTTTTACGATGACGCATGATTCATTCCTTACCAAACACTACGTTCGGTGATTACGACGATCAGGCGGTCGCCTTGTCGTCTTTCTTAAGACTTGCAGGCGGCCAGTTGTCGAGGCGCATGCCGAGAGACAGACCACGAGAGGCCAGGACGTCCTTGATTTCAGTCAGGGACTTCTTGCCGAGGTTAGGAGTTTTCAACAGCTCTACTTCGGTACGCTGAATCAGGTCGCCGATGTAGTAGATGTTCTCCGCCTTCAGGCAGTTGGCCGAACGTACAGTCAGTTCCAGGTCGTCAACCGGACGCAGCAGGATCGGATCGATCTCGTCTTCCTGCTCGACTACGACAGGCTCGCTGTCACCTTTGAGGTCGACGAACGCGGCCAGCTGCTGTTGCAGGATGGTCGCAGCGCGGCGGATAGCCTCTTCAGGGTCCAGGGTGCCGTTGGTTTCCAGATCAATGACCAGTTTGTCCAGGTTGGTACGCTGTTCAACACGGGCGTTCTCGACCACATAGGCGATACGACGCACCGGGCTGAACGAAGCGTCCAACTGCAGACGGCCAATGCTACGGCTTTCGTCTTCGTCGGTTTGACGGGAGTCGGCCGGCTCGTAACCACGACCACGAGCTACAGTGAGCTTCATGTTCAGGGCGCCGTTCGACGCCAGGTTCGCGATTACGTGATCGGGGTTGACGATCTCGACATCGTGATCCAGCTGAATATCGGCAGCGGTAACCACCCCCGAACCCTTTTTCGACAAGGTCAGCGTAACTTCGTCACGACCGTGCAGTTTGATAGCCAGGCCTTTCAGGTTCAACAGGATTTCAATGACGTCTTCCTGAACACCTTCGATCGCGGAGTACTCATGGAGTACGCCATCGATCTCGGCCTCGACTACTGCACAGCCAGGCATGGAGGACAACAGGATGCGGCGCAGCGCGTTGCCCAGGGTATGGCCGAAACCACGCTCGAGAGGCTCGAGCGTAATCTTGGCGCGGGTCGGACTGACTACCTGCACATCAATATGGCGGGGAGTCAGGAACTCATTTACCGAAATCTGCATGGATGCACCTATTTTCTAGCCCTTACTTGGAGTAGAGCTCGACAATCAGGTTCTCGTTGATGTCGGCAGACAGGTCGCTGCGAGCAGGAACGTTCTTGAA
Source organism: Pseudomonas juntendi (assembly GCF_009932375.1). Lineage (GTDB taxonomy): Bacteria > Pseudomonadota > Gammaproteobacteria > Pseudomonadales > Pseudomonadaceae > Aquipseudomonas > Aquipseudomonas juntendi. The sequence goes on along the minus strand of NZ_BLJG01000015.1, from coordinate 12,333 downwards.
AACGCCCGACTTTTTGGCAGCATCCACGTCAACCCACTCAACGCGGCCACGCTGGGCGCAGAGTTCAAGGGCTTGAACAATGCGCAGCTGGCTCAGCGACTTCTCGCGAACCGCGACCACGTCACCCGGACGAACTTGGTAGGATGGAATGTTTACAGTTTTACCGTTGACGCTGATCGCTTTGTGCGAAACCAGCTGACGGGACTCGGAACGAGTCGAGCCGAAGCCCATACGGTAAACGACGTTATCCAGACGGCACTCGAGCAGTTGCAGCAGGTTCTCACCGGTTGCGCCTTTTTTCGAGGCAGCAGCTTGGTAGTAACCGCGGAACTGACGCTCCAGAACACCGTAGATACGACGAACTTTTTGTTTCTCACGCAGCTGGGTGCCGTAGTCGGACTGACGGCCACGGCGCTGGCCGTGGATACCTGGGGCTGCTTCGATGTTGCACTTCGATTCCAGAGCGCGAACGCCGCTCTTCAGGAACAGGTCAGTGCCTTCACGACGAGACAGTTTGCATTTTGGACCAATGTAACGTGCCATTCTTCTGTCTCCTGATTACACGCGACGCTTCTTCGGCGGACGGCACCCGTTGTGCGGGATAGGCGTCACGTCGGTGATGCTGGCGATCTTGTAGCCGCAGCTGTTCAATGCACGAACGGCGGACTCACGACCTGGACCTGGACCCTTGACGTTTACGTCGAGGTTTTTCAGACCGTATTCCAGCGCAGCTTGACCAGCACGCTCAGCAGCAATCTGAGCTGCGAACGGGGTGGATTTGCGCGAACCACGGAAACCCGAACCACCGGAGGTCGCCCAGGACAAAGCATTGCCCTGACGGTCGGTGATGGTCACGATGGTGTTGTTGAAAGATGCATGGATGTGGGCGATGCCATCAACCACTGTCTTTTTAACTTTTTTACGAGGACGAGCAGCAGGTTTTGCCATGTCTATATTCCTGGGCGATTACTTGCGGATCGGCTTACGCGGGCCCTTACGGGTGCGTGCGTTGGTCTTGGTGCGCTGACCGCGAACCGGCAGACCTTTACGATGACGCAGGCCGCGGTAGCAACCCAGGTCCATCAAGCGCTTGATCTTCATGTTGACGTCACGACGCAGGTCACCTTCAGTGGTGAACTTCGCGACTTCGCCACGCAGGGTTTCGATTTGCTCGTCGCTCAGATCCTTGATCTTTGCGGCTGGGTTTACACCAGCGTCTACACAGATCTTCTGTGCAGTTGTGCGACCGACACCATAGATGTAGGTCAGCGAGATAACAGTATGCTTGTTATCTGGAATGTTGACGCCTGCAATACGGGCCATTCAGTGGGACTCCAATTGACAGCTACCTACGCCCCGGAAGCCAAGAAATAGGGCGCGAGATAATATCGCTGTAGAAACGAATAATCAACCCAGCAGCACACTAGCTGCTGGGTTTGAAGCGCAGATCACACTCAGCCTTGGCGCTGTTTGTGACGCGGTTCCGCGCTGCAGATCACTCGTACGACGCCTTCGCGACGGATGATCTTGCAGTTACGGCACAGCTTTTTCACCGATGCACGAACTTTCATTACCGACTCCTCGAACCTTAGGGGCGTATCAGCGCAGCAGGCCGCTGCCACCGTAGCCTTTCAGGTTGGCTTTCTTCATCAGGGATTCGTACTGGTGCGAAACGAGGTGCGATTGTACTTGGGACATGAAGTCCATCACAACCACTACCACAATCAGCAACGAGGTCCCGCCAAGGTAGAACGGCACATTTGCTGCCACCACCAGGAACTGGGGCAGAAGGCAGACGGCCATCATGTAAAGAGCACCGAACATGGTCAAACGGGTCAGTACGCCATCAATGTAGCGCGCCGACTGCTCACCAGGACGGATACCCGGAATAAAGGCACCGGACTTCTTCAGGTTTTCCGCTACGTCTTTCGGGTTGAACATCAACGCTGTGTAGAAGAAGCAGAAGAAAATGATCCCTGCACTAAACAGCAGAATGTTCAACGGCTGACCAGGAGCGATCGACTGCGAGATGTCCTGCAGCCAGCCCATACCTTCGGACTGACCGAACCAGGCACCCAGCGAAGCCGGGAACAGCAAAATGCTGCTCGCGAAAATGGCCGGGATAACCCCCGCCATGTTCACCTTCAACGGCAAGTGGCTGGTCTGCGCAGCGAAGACCTTGCGGCCCTGCTGACGCTTGGCGTAGTGAACGGCGATACGACGCTGACCACGCTCAATGAACACCACGAAACCGATAATCGCTACTGCCAGCAAACCGATTGCGACCAGGGCGAAAATGTTGATATCGCCTGTGCGTGCAGACTCGAAAGACTGCCCGATTGCTCTCGGAAGACCGGCAACGATACCCGCGAAGATCAACATCGAGATACCGTTGCCCACACCGCGCTCGGTGATCTGCTCGCCCAGCCACATCATGAACATCGCGCCCGCCACGAAGGTGGAGACGGCGACGACATGGAAGCCCAGGCCTACAGAAAACGCCACGCCCTGGTTGGCCAGGCCAATGGACATGCCAATGGCTTGAACCAGTGCCAGGATAACGGTGCCGTAGCGGGTGTACTGGCTGATCTTGCGACGGCCAGCTTCACCTTCCTTCTTCAACTGCTCCAGTTGCGGGCTGACCGCAGTCATCAGCTGCATGATGATCGATGCCGAGATGTACGGCATGATCCCCAGTGCAAAGATGCTCATGCGCTCGAGCGCGCCACCGGAAAACATGTTGAACAAGCTAAGAATGGTCCCCTCATTCTGCCGAAACAGATCCGCCAGACGGTCCGGATTGATGCCAGGCACCGGGATATGTGCGCCTATCCGATAGACGATGATCGCCATGAACAGAAAGCGCAGACGAGCCCAGAGTTCCGACATCCCGCCCTTACCGAGCGAAGAGAGAGCACCTTGCTTAGCCATTTATTCCTCGAATTTGCCGCCAGCTGCTTCGATAGCCGCACGCGCACCCTTGGTGGCTGCGATACCCTTGATGGTGACTGCGCGAGTAACTTCGCCAGACAGCATGATTTTCACACGCTGAATGTGCTGGTTGATCACGTTGGCATCCTTCAGGGATTGCACGGAGATCACGTCGCCTTCCACCTTGGCCAGCTCGGACAGACGCACTTCAGCGCGGTCCATGGCTTTCAGGGAAACGAAGCCGAACTTCGGCAGACGACGGTGCAGCGGCTGTTGACCGCCTTCGAAGCCAGGAGCGATCGAACCACCCGAACGGGAAGTCTGACCTTTGTGGCCACGGCCGCCGGTCTTACCCAGACCGCTACCGATACCACGACCTGGACGATGCTTCTCGCGACGGGAACCCGGCGCTGGACTCAGATCATTGAGTTTCATCGATTAGCCCTCGACCTTCAGCATGTAGTAAGCCTTGTTGATCATCCCGCGGTTCTCGGGAGTATCCTGGACTTCTACAGTGTGACCGATGCGACGCAGACCCAGGCCTTTAACACACAGTTTGTGGTTAGGCAGACGGCCCGAGACGCTCTTGATCAGCGTTACTTTTACGGTTGCCATGATCAGAAGATCTCCTCGACGCTCTTGCCGCGCTTGGCAGCAATGGATTCAGGAGATTGCATGGCTTTCAGACCCTTGAAGGTGGCGTAAACCACGTTCACTGGGTTGGTCGAACCGTAGCACTTGGCCAGAACGTTCTGAACACCAGCAACTTCCAGGACAGCACGCATTGCGCCACCGGCGATGATACCGGTACCTTCCGAAGCAGGCTGCATGTAAACCTTCGAGGCGCCGTGGGCAGCCTTGGTGGCGTACTGCAGGGTAGTGCCCTTCAGGTCAACCTGGATCATGTTGCGACGGGCAGCTTCCATGGCTTTCTGGATCGCGGCTGGTACTTCGCGCGATTTGCCACGGCCGAAGCCGACACGACCTTTACCATCACCTACCACGGTCAGCGCGGTGAAGGTGAAGATACGGCCGCCTTTTACGGTTTTGGCAACGCGGTTAACTTGAACCAGCTTCTCGATGTAGCCTTCGTCGCGCTTTTGATCGTTATTTGCCATAACTTAGAACTCCAGCCCGCCTTCACGAGCAGCATCAGCCAGCGCTTTGACGCGGCCATGGTACTTGAAGCCGGAACGGTCAAAGGCAACTTGAGATACACCGGCGGCTTTCGCACGCTCAGCTACCAGCTTGCCAACCTTAGTGGCCGCGTCGATGTTGCCAGTGGCGCCATCACGCAGTTCTTTGTCCAAGGTCGAGGCGCTTGCCAGAACCTTGCTGCCGTCGGCCGAAATGACCTGGGCGTAGATGTGCTGCGAGGAGCGGAACACGCACAGGCGCACGACTTCGAGTTCGTGCATCTTGAGACGTGCTTTGCGAGCGCGACGCAGTCGAATAACTTTTTTGTCGGTCATTTACTAGGCCCTACTTCTTCTTGGCTTCTTTACGACGGACTACTTCGTCCGCGTAACGCACACCTTTACCTTTGTAAGGCTCTGGCGGACGGAAGTCGCGGATTTCAGCGGCCACCTGACCCACCAGCTGCTTGTCGATACCCTTGATCAGGATGTCGGTCTGGCTTGGGGTTTCAGCGGTGATACCGGCTGGCAGTTCGTAGTCCACTGGGTGCGAGAAGCCCAGAGCCAGGTTCAGGACGGTGCCTTTAGCCTGTGCCTTGTAACCAACACCGACCAGCTGGAGCTTGCGCTCGAAGCCTTGGCTTACGCCTTGGACCATGTTGTTCACCAGAGCGCGGGTGGTACCGGCCATGGCGCGAGCTTGCTGGTCACCGTTGCGAGCGACGAAACGCAGCTCGCCAGATTCTTCGGTAACTTCAACAGACGAGTGAACGTTCAGTTCGAGAGTGCCTTTGGCACCCTTCACCGAAAGCTGCTGGCCGGCGAATTTGACTTCGACGCCTGCTGGCAGCTTAACGGGGTTCTTAGCGACGCGAGACATGCCTATCTCCCCTTAGAACACTGTGCACAGAACTTCGCCGCCGACACCGGCAGCGCGCGCAGCGCGATCAGTCATCACACCTTTGTTGGTGGAGACGATAGACACGCCCAGACCGCCACGTACTTTCGGCAGCTCTGCGACGGACTTGTACTGGCGCAGGCCTGGACGGCTGGAGCGCTTCAGTTCTTCGATGACCGGACGGCCTTCGAAATACTTCAGTTCGATCGACAGGGAAGGCTTGGCCTCACCAGTTACCTGGTAGCCAGCGATGTAACCTTCGTCTTTCAGAACTTTGGCAACCGCGACCTTCAGGGTGGAGGAAGGCATGCTTACGACGGACTTTTCAGCCATCTGGGCATTACGGATGCGAGTTAGCATGTCCGCTAACGGGTCCTGCATACTCATGGGCTAGATGCTCCTGATACAAGAATTATTAGCCTTGCGGCTATCACAACCACCCGAACAGGCAGGGGAAAACCCCAGGCTCAGGTGAGCCGGTCATTCTAGACACAAGGTAGAAACGAAACAAGCCCCATGTAGGGGCTTGTTTGATGGCAAGGTCACCGGCGGTCGGAAGATTGCTCTCCTTGCGCCGGGATCTTGCCTGCAGCGATTACCAGGAGGCCTTGACCAGACCTGGTACGTCACCGCGCATTGCAGCTTGACGCAGCATGTTACGGCCCAGGCCGAACTTACGGTATACACCGTGAGGACGACCGGTCAGGCGGCAACGGTTGCGCAGGCGCGAAGCGCTAGCGTCGCGTGGCTGCTTCTGCAGAGCGACTACGGCAGCGAAACGCTCTTCAGGAGAGGCGTTGACGTTGACGATGGTCGCTTTCAGTTCAGCACGCTTCTTAGCGAACTTGGCTACCGTGAGCTGACGCTTCAGCTCGCGGTTTTTCATGCTCTTCTTGGCCATTTTCCTACTCCAATCAGTTGCGGAACGGGAACTTGAAAGCACGCAGCAGAGCGCGGCCTTCGTCGTCCGAACGAGCAGTGGTGGTCAGGGTGATGTCCAAACCGCGCAGAGCATCGATCTTGTCGTAGTCGATTTCCGGGAAGATGATCTGCTCTTTCACGCCCATGCTGTAGTTGCCACGGCCATCGAAGGACTTGGCATTCAGGCCGCGGAAGTCGCGGACCCGAGGCAGGGAGATCGCCAGCAGGCGGTCCAGGAATTCGTACATCTTGTCGCTACGCAGGGTCACCTTGACGCCGATCGGCCAGCCTTCGCGGACTTTGAAGCCAGCGATGGACTTGCGAGCGAAAGTCACAACCGGCTTTTGACCGGTGATCTTTTCCAGGTCGGCAACAGCGTGCTCGATGACTTTCTTGTCGCCGATCGCTTCGCCCAGACCCATGTTCAGGGTGATCTTGGTAACGCGCGGAACTTCCATCACGTTCGACAGCTTAAGTTCTTCCTTAAGCTTAGGAGCGATTTCGTTCCGGTAAATCTCTTTCAGTCGTGCCATGGTCTTCTACCTAGCAGTGTTCAAGCATCAACCGCTTTTTGGGTCGACTTGAAGACACGAATTTTTTTACCGTCTTCTACTTTGAAGCCAACGCGATCAGCCTTGTTGGTTTCACCGTTGAAGATGGCAACGTTGGAAGCGTGCAGAGGCGCTTCTTTCTCGACGATACCGCCCTGTACGCCCGCCATCGGGTTAGGCTTGGTATGACGCTTGACCAGGTTCACGCCACCGATAACCAGACGGTCATCAGCCAGAACCTTCAGCACCTTACCGCGCTTACCTTTGTCTTTGCCGGCGATCACGATGATCTCGTCGTCACGACGAATCTTTTGCATGTCGGATCTCCTTACAGCACTTCAGGGGCGAGCGAGACGATCTTCATGAACTTCTCAGTACGAAGTTCACGGGTCACTGGCCCGAAGATGCGAGTGCCGATCGGCTCTTGCTTGGTGTTCAGCAGAACAGCAGCGTTGCCGTCGAAACGAATGATGGAACCGTCAGCGCGACGTACACCGTGACGGGTACGGACGACAACAGCAGTCATCACCTGGCCTTTTTTGACCTTACCGCGCGGAATTGCTTCCTTGACGGTTACTTTGATGATGTCACCGATGCCGGCGTAACGGCGGTGCGAGCCGCCGAGCACCTTGATGCACATGACGCGACGAGCGCCGCTGTTATCGGCCACATCGAGCATGGATTGAGTCTGAATCATAAAATTTCTCCGACCCCTAGCCCTTAGACTTCAACAGCGCGTTCGAGGACTTCAACCAGTGCCCAGGACTTGGTCTTGGCCAGCGGACGGGTTTCGGTAATGGAAACCTTGTCGCCGATTTTGCACTGGTTGGTTTCGTCGTGCGCGTGCAGCTTAGTCGAACGCTTAACGTATTTACCGTAGATCGGGTGCTTGACGCGACGCTCGATCAGAACGGTGATGGTCTTGTCCATTTTGTCGCTGACGACACGGCCAGTCAGCGTACGGACGGTTTTTTCAGCTTCAGCCATGATCACTTACCTGCCTGCTGGTTGAGCACAGTTTTCACGCGAGCGATGTCACGCTTAACTTGCGAGAGCAGGTGCGACTGCCCCAACTGGCCAGTTGCTTTCTGCATACGCAGATTGAACTGGTCGCGCAGCAAGCCGAGCAGTTGCTCGTTCAGTTGCTGTGCCGATTTTTCACGAAGTTCATTCGCTTTCATCACATCACCGTCCGCTTAACAAAGGAGGTGGCGAGAGGCAGCTTTGCAGCAGCCAGGGCGAAAGCTTCGCGCGCCAGCTCTTCAGAAACACCCTCGATCTCGTACAGGACTTTGCCTGGCTGGATCTGGGCAACCCAGTACTCCACGGAACCCTTACCTTTACCCATACGAACCTCGAGAGGCTTCTTGGAGATCGGCTTGTCCGGGAACACACGGATCCAGATCTTGCCGCCACGCTTAACGTGACGGGTCAGCGCACGACGTGCGGACTCGATCTGGCGAGCGGTGAGGCGACCGCGAGCAACAGCTTTCAGGGCGAATTCGCCGAAGCTGACTTTGCTACCGCGCAGTGCCAGACCACGGTTGTGGCCAGTCATCTGCTTGCGGAATTTTGTACGCTTTGGTTGCAACATTTGGCGTACCCCTTACTTAGCAGCTTTTTTACGAGGCGCTGGTGCTTGTGGTTTCAGTTCTTCTTGGCGACCACCAATAACTTCGCCTTTGAAGATCCAAACCTTCACACCGATCACACCGTAAGTGGTGTGAGCTTCGTAGGTGTTGTAGTCGATATCGGCACGCAGGGTGTGCAGTGGCACACGACCTTCGCGATACCACTCGGTACGAGCAATCTCAGCACCGCCGAGACGACCGCTCACCTGGATCTTGATGCCCTTGGCACCAATACGCATGGCGTTCTGTACGGCGCGCTTCATGGCGCGACGGAACATTACGCGGCGCTCCAGCTGCTGAGCTACGCTCTGCGCAACCAGCATAGCGTCGAGTTCCGGCTTGCGGATCTCTTCGATGTTGATGTGCACAGGCACACCCATCTGCTTGGTCAGGTCCTGACGCAGCTTCTCGACATCTTCACCTTTCTTCCCGATAACGATACCTGGACGAGCGGTGTGGATGGTGATGCGTGCAGTTTGAGCCGGACGATGAATATCGATACGGCTTACGGACGCGCTTTTTAGTTTGTCTTGGAGGTACTCACGCGTTTTCAGATCCTTCAACAGGTAATCTGCGTAAGTAGCACCGTCTGCGTACCAGACGGAGGTGTGCTCCTTGACGATTCCCAGGCGAATGCCAGTGGGATGTACTTTCTGACCCATCTGATCGACTCCGTTACTTGTCCGCAACCTTGACAGTGATATGGCAAGACCGCTTGACGATGCGATCAGCACGGCCTTTGGCACGTGGCATGATGCGCTTCAGCGAACGCCCTTCGTTGACGAAGACGGTGGAGACCTTCAGGTCATCAACGTCTGCGCCTTCGTTGTGTTCGGCGTTGGCTACGGCCGACTCGAGGACTTTCTTCATGATTTCAGCAGCTTTTTTGCTGCTGAAGGCCAACAGGTTGAGCGCTTCGCCCACCTTCTTCCCGCGGATCTGGTCGGCGACCAAGCGGGCTTTCTGGGCGGAGATTCGAGCGCCCGACAACTTAGCGGCTACTTCCATTTCCTTACCCCTTAACGCTTGGCTTTCTTGTCAGCCACGTGCCCGCGATAGGTGCGGGTACCGGCGAACTCGCCCAGTTTGTGGCCGACCATGTCTTCGTTCACCAGAACTGGGACATGTTGACGACCGTTGTGTACCGCGATGGTCAGACCGACCATTTGTGGCAGGATCATCGAACGACGCGACCAGGTTTTAACTGGCTTGCGATCATTCTTCTCCACCGCCACTTCGACCTTCTTCAGCAGGTGAAGATCGATAAAAGGACCTTTTTTCAGAGAACGTGGCACTGTCGTATCCCTCTAGTTACTTGCGACGACGGACGATCATGTTGTCGGTACGCTTATTACCACGGGTTTTAGCACCCTTGGTTGGGAAGCCCCATGGCGATACCGGATGACGACCACCGGAGGTACGACCTTCACCACCACCGTGTGGGTGGTCAACCGGGTTCATGGCAACACCACGAACGGTTGGGCGAACGCCGCGCCAGCGTTTGGCACCAGCTTTACCCAGCGAACGCAGGCTGTGCTCGGAGTTCGAGACTTCGCCCAGGGTCGCACGGCACTCAGCCAGGACTTTACGCATTTCACCAGAGCGCAGACGCAGGGTCACGTAGACACCTTCGCGAGCGATCAGCTGAGCCGAAGCACCAGCGGAACGAGCGATCTGTGCACCTTTACCCGGCTTCAGTTCGATGCCGTGGATGGTGCTACCTACTGGAATGTTGCGCAGCTGCAGGGAGTTACCGGCCTTGATTGGGGCCAGTGCACCTGCGATCAGCTGGTCGCCAGCGCTCACGCCTTTAGGGGCGATGATGTAGCGACGCTCACCGTCTGCGTAGCACAGCAGGGCGATGTGAGCAGTACGGTTCGGGTCGTATTCGATACGCTCGACAGTGGCTGGGATGCCATCTTTGTCGTTGCGACGGAAGTCAACCAGACGGTAATGCTGCTTATGACCACCACCAACGTGACGAGTGGTAATGCGGCCATTGTTGTTACGACCACCAGACTTCGATTTTTTCTCGATCAGCGGTGCGTGAGGAGCGCCTTTGTGCAGCTCCTTGTTGACCACCTTGACCACGAAACGGCGGCCAGGGGAAGTCGGTTTGCATTTAACGATTGCCATGATGCACCCCTTCCTTACTCAGCACTGCTGCTGAAATCGAGATCTTGGCCTGGCTGAAGGGAGACGATCGCCTTCTTCCAGTCATTACGCTTGCCCAGACCACGTGCGGTACGCTTGGTTTTACCCAGAACGTTAACAGTCGACACGTTTTCAACTTTTACGTTGAACAGGCCTTCGACAGCTTTCTTGATTTCCAGCTTGGTTGCATCGGTAGCAACCTTGAATACGAACTGGCCTTTTTTCTCAGCCAGAACGGTAGCCTTCTCGGAAACGTGCGGGCCAAGGAGGACTTTGAATACGCGTTCCTGGTTCATCCCAGCAGCTCCTCGAATTTCTTCACGGCCGAGACAGTGATCAACACTTTCTCGTATGCGATCAGACTGACCGGGTCGGAACCTTGTACGTCACGTACATCGACGTGCGGCAGGTTACGAGCAGCCAGGTACAGGTTCTGATCAACAGCGTCGGAAACGATCAAAACATCGCTCAGACCCATGCCGTTCAGCTTGTTCAGCAGATCTTTGGTTTTTGGCGCTTCAACAGCGAAGTCCTGAACCACGACCAGACGGTCGCTACGCACCAGCTCAGCGAGGATGGAGCGCAGTGCTGCGCGGTACATCTTCTTGTTGAGCTTCTGCGAGTGATCTTGAGGGCGAGCTGCGAAGGTTACACCACCGCCACGCCAGATCGGACCACGAGTGGTACCAGCACGAGCACGGCCAGTACCCTTCTGACGCCATGGGCGCTTACCGCCACCAGCCACGTCGGAACGGGTCTTCTGCTGCTTGGTACCCTGACGGCCGCCAGCCATGTAGGCCACGACTGCTTGGTGAACCAGCGTCTCGTTGAATTCGCCACCGAAAGTCAGTTCGGAAACTTCGATCGCCTGAGCGTCATTTACATTAAGTTGCATGTCAGTTTCCCCTTAACCGCGAGCCTTGACAGCTGGACGTACAACCACGTCGCCACCAGTAGCGCCAGGTACGGCACCTTTGATCAGCAGCAGGTTGCGTTCAGCGTCTACGCGAACTACTTCCAGGGACTGAACAGTCACGCGCTCGGCGCCCATGTGACCGGACATTTTCTTGCCCTTGAACACACGACCAGGAGTCTGGCACTGGCCGATGGAACCAGGAACACGGTGCGACACGGAGTTACCGTGGGTGTTGTCCTGACCACGGAAGTTCCAGCGCTTGATGGTACCGGCAAAGCCTTTACCTTTGGACTGACCAGTAACGTCAACCAGCTGGCCTGCAGTGAAGAGTTCAGCTTTGATCAGATCGCCAGCCTGGAAATCGCCTTCTTCAAGACGGAACTCCCAAACACCGCGACCAGCGGCAACGTTGGCCTTGGCGAAGTGGCCTGCCTGAGCGGCAGTCACACGCGAAGCACGACGCTCGCCGACAGTGACTTGCACTGCACGGTAGCCATCGGTTTCTTCAGTTTTGAACTGGGTGACGCGATTCGGCTCGATCTCAATGACCGTGACCGGAATGGAGACACCTTCTTCGGTGAAAATGCGGGTCATACCGCACTTGCGACCGATTACACCAATAGTCATGTTGTAAACCTCATGAGTGTACGGGGCTTTCACCCGCTATGGCCGCCCATTTCAGAGCGTTACACGACTAGACCGAAGTCTTAGCCGAGGCTGATCTGTACTTCCACACCTGCCGCCAGATCAAGCTTCATCAGCGCATCAACGGTTTTATCCGTTGGCTGGACGATGTCCAGAACACGCTTATGAGTGCGGATCTCGTACTGGTCACGCGCGTCTTTGTTGACGTGCGGGGAAACCAGAACGGTGAAACGCTCTTTGCGGGTAGGCAGTGGAATTGGACCACGCACTTGTGCACCAGTACGTTTCGCGGTTTCCACGATTTCCTGGGTGGATTGGTCGATCAGGCGATGGTCGAAAGCCTTCAACCTGATACGGATTTGCTGATTTTGCATTGGATTTCAGACTCCAGGCTGTTCCCAACGGACGCACTACGCCCGCTAAAAGGAGGCGTGATTCTATAGACGCCCCCATTTAGTGTCAACCCAATAAAAAAAACCCCCGCTGAGCGGGGGTTTTTTCAATCGGTCGAGAGATTACTCGATGATTTTGGCTACGACGCCGGCGCCGA
>NZ_BLJG01000014.1 GCF_009932375.1 Pseudomonas juntendi | reverse complement strand
GTTTATGGAGCGGATACACCTGAATGAGCTTTCGTTGATTTTTCCGCTAGAGCGCAATGACAAGAGCATACCGTTCGGCTGGCACTGGGCGGCCAGTGCGGTGGGCGAACTGCGCGGTAATTTCGACTTGCTGACACATCTGCGAGGGGATGCGTTGCAGCCATCGCAGGGTGAGGGCGTGGAGCTGGTTGCGCGAATCAGCGATGCACTGGCGCGGCAGTTGCGGGATGCGCCATTGAGCAGCGACATGCAACTGACGGCACTGGAGCATGGGCATCGGTTACGCGGCACGGTAAGTGACGGCTGGCCATTACGCTGGTGGCTCTTGAGCCATGGGGACAGGGTGGTGGTAGAGCAGCCTGCCGCCTTGCGGGAGGAGATTGGCAGGATTCTTAGCAATGCGGCAGCTCAGTACCAGAATTTGTAGCCTGTACCGGCCTCTTCGCCAGTAAACCCGCGCCTACACAAGTTGATCCGATACTTATAGACGCGAGCTTTCCCGCGAAGAGGTGTAAACAGGATTACACATTAGTTCTGCATCTTACCGTATCTCAGCTGCTCAATATTTTGAGCACAAGACTGCAAACAATCAAAGTTCGACAGCCATTCACTTTCACCAAGAGTTTCACTCTCCTGCGCATTGAAACTAGTATTTTTACCAGTTGTTGGGAGTGGCGTCCGCATCTATGCTGACTCTACAGCCCCACGGAATCACAGGAAATTAACAATGTCACGTCGCGATCAGATTATCAGGCGTTTCTATCAAGGCCGACAGCTGTGCACATTGTTGACTCAAGACGAAGCCTGGATGGCATTGCGTGCCAACAGAGAGCTCATCAGCGAACGGTTCCTCCCGCAAGGGAGGGCACCTTACACCATTTTACCGGGTGCGGACCCAAGCCGGAGTGTCATCTGCACAAAAAAAGCCAAAGCGTTAACGAACCTAGCCTACACGCCATATGGTTACATTAAAGAACGATTCCAGGGCAGTGGTCGATTGCAATTTAATGGGCAGCTACCCGAAGCCTCGATAAGCTGCTATTTGCTGGGCAGTTACAGACTGTTCAGCTCGTGTTTAATGCGTTTCTTCACTCCTGATGCCTGGAGCCCCTTTGGCGCTGGCGGTCGCAATGCCTACGCTTATTGTGAAAATGATCCACTAAACCACTCGGACCCTAGCGGGCACGGTAAAGTTTCTAACAAAAGCGCTGGTCCCTCTAGCCCCAATCTAAAATTACTTAAAGAAGCTGCTGACAAGCAGGCCTACCGCGAAGCCAAGATTCCCTTACAAAGAGAAATGTTCAATAAAAAAGTGACTCCCACCCCGCTATATTCAGATCCAAAACTTAAACCTGTCGCAAAACAAATAAACTCTCTTAAAAAGCTAATTATCTCGATCCGGAACAGCGAGCTAAAAAATAAGAATGACCGCATAGACCTTGCGGCCGCATCAATGTGGAAAATGGCAGACGAATACGGTTTAGGCACAACAGCAGTTACGGGCATAGCGTCCAGATCCAGCTATGCCAGCCACATAAAGGAATTGGCAGACACTCTAGATAAAGACCCAGCAAACACTATTAAAAAAATGACTGGCATAGACGATTCTACATATCATGATAAACTTAAAGCAGTTACCATCCGGCAAAAACCGTGAGACTTTATTTATCCTTGCACGTCAAGTTTAGCCAGCTGCACTTAAGAATTCATCTTCAATTTTTCTGAAGATGACGGCTTCAGCATACGTATGTAACCACCCCATCGTTTTGCTCCGTGGAAGGGACCTGCGCGAGCGGCTAGCGTATATTGATAAGTTTGATTTACCGCTGTGCTTGTGCGGGTCATCCACGCGGCGTCTCCCAACGCAGCACGGTCAACCGCTCCAGGTTATTGAACACGAGCCCTTCCGCCAGAAGACACCACCGCCAACCCGGCACACAGCTTGATTGACGGCAAGGTCGCAAACACCAGATACACTTGAAGTACAGCCCTATAACTGTCCTGCCGCGGGGACCGCCTGCAGTCAGATCAGCCCGCCCTGCTCTTCTTCGTCAATCAGGTTGTTGAGGCTGCTGAGCGCCTTGCGCGCCGTGGAACGGTTGAGCAGCTTGGCCTGCGCGCCGGCGGGCAGGTCGGTGATCTTGAACACGCCCTTGGCAGTCAGCACATCGATCAGGTCTTCAAGTACGCGGATCATGTCCAGGTCACTTTGCTTGAGCTGATTGAGGCTGTTTTCCACGACATCATCGGCAAACCATTCCTGAATATCCGCATGGTCGGCTGGGAGCATCTCGGTGAACTCATCAAAAGCGGCTGCCTCTACACGCAGCAACTTACCGGCGGCATTGCGTTGCACGTAGAACATGGCGGTGTCCCTCGTCACTTTGGTTCCTTGTTGGTAGGCAGCAGCATAGGCAAAGATCAGCAGGCACGCAGGCCCAGCGCCTGAGTATGCGCTGTCGGAAGGTGCCAGGAAAGAGCCGGCACGGCCATTACTTGGTTGATGGGGCCCTTGCGGGCGCGGCCTTGTGGAATGAAACAGGGGCCGCGACGGTCAGGCGCGGCCCCTTCAACACATCAGCTGTCCTTGTTGTGGATGATGATGGTCGGGTCAGCACCGCTGATCAACGAGTTGATCGTGGTGTTGGACCAGTTCACCCCTTCAAGCTTGATGGTCACATCGGCATTGGCGATACCGCCTGCGGCGTTGAGCTTGCCTTCGCTGCTGACCTGCAAGGTGGTCGTACCTTCAACCGTGGTGAGCTTCAGGTAATTGTCGATGGTACTGCCCTTCTCGCCTTGCAGCAGATCGCTCAAGTCGATCTTGTCCTTGTCCCCCATCTTGAAGTCTTTGATGACGTCGTTACCGAAATCACCCGCTTTCCACACGAAGGTGTCTGCGCCGCTGCCACCGATCAGGATATCGTCGCCCTGGCCACCGATGAGGGTGTCGTTCCCGGTACCGCCCAGCAGGATATCGTTGCCTTTGCCACCATCGAGCGTGTCGTTACCACCTTGGCCAAAGAGAATGTCGTTGCCATTGCCGCCCGACAGGATGTCGTTGCCGTCTTTGGCGCCGGAGATGTCAAACTCGTTGTAATGCTCAGTGATGTACTGGTGGACATTGCTGGTGGTGATGGAGCTGACATCAACGCCGCTCTTCTGTGCGACATAGCTTTGCAGGGCCTGGTAGCCCTCGCTGACGACACCATTGAGGGTAATCAGGTCACCGAAGATGATGTCGTTGCCGTTGCCACCGTCTATGGTATCGGCACCTGGCACCGTGGCTTCGGTATGACCGAGAATCGCCTTCGCCAGGTCGGACGGGTCGATGTTGGTCTGCGGCTTGCCTGCGCTGTCGTAAGGCTTCAGATCATTGAGGCTGATGTCGTCGTTTAAGCCAATAGCGTAGACCTTGCTCAAACCGGGAACTGTAGAACTGCCTCCCAACAGCACGAAGCTGTCGGTTGTATTCGAGGCTGAATCATTCCAGTTCGAGGTCGTGCCCTTACCAGTGCCGCCCTGGCTGGAAAACTCGTAGGTACCATCGCCTTGAGCATGAATCGTACCCAGCGTGTCGCTAGAGTAAAGAACGAAGTTACCCCATATGTTATAGCCATAGGTCGAGACTTTGACCACGCCAGTACTGCTGATATCAACTTTGTGCGTCGCATCAGCCCATTCGCTGAAGGTGCCACCCACTTTGTAGTTGTTGACATTGACAACATCGTCGAGGGTCTTGCCACCCGTCCACAGCCGTTTGTCGGTAACTTCATTGCGTTGATAGAACGTCGGTTTGCCGTCCGTGATGAAGTACGTCAGGTTGTCCGCACCGGCGTTTCCGGTAGCCATCGTGCTCTTGAAGAAGTTTGCAGTAGTCTTGAAGGCGTCTTCGTAGTTAGTACCGCCACCCTCTGTCCCACCTTGCATCGACTTCAAAACAGCCTGCAATTGGCTGAGGGCGTTCGGGTCGGCAAGGTTCACTGCAACGTTCATGTTGACCTGCGAATCGAAGTCCACCAGAAAAATGTTTACCGTACCCGACGTGTCGGAACCCAAGCTTGCTTTGAGCGTGGAGAACACCGAAGCCAGCTGCGACTTGGCAGCAGCAATCGAGTCGTCAGTCATACTGCCGGAACTGTCCACGATAAACGCGATGTTGTAGTTCTTGCCCGCTACAACGTTCAGCCCGGAAACATCTGCAACAATGATGTCGTTACCTTCGCTGCCAGTCATGGCGTCGTTGCCCGATGTGCCTACGCTGGCCTTGTAGGTCGCGGGATACACGGTTACCGGGATATTGCCGGTGGTAATAGCCGAACCACCCACGCTTTCAGTGGCAGTCGAGATGACCGTAACGTCGAACGAACCTTTGTAGTAGGTCGGTGGCGTCAGCGTCAGGCTGCTGAGTTTCCAGCCCGTTACATCCACCGGCGTGCTGCCTACCGTGACAGTATGGCCTGCACCGTCGCTGAGCACGGTCCCTTTGGGGATACCGCTCAGGCTTACGCTCAGGGTTTCCGAACCGTCAGTGTCGGTGAGGGCGGTGGAGATAGCCACCAGTTTGACCGAGCCGCCTTCCGGCCCCTCATTGAGCTTGTAACCGTCATAGTAGCTTTGCCCGTTCACAGTGTGCAGATCGGACACGCCCAGGCCAGCCTTGGCCATCTCGGTCACGTTCTGGTACATCTTGATGTTCGAGCTGCTCAGGTCGGTGACGCCACCGTCGCCGACCTTGATGTTCAGGTCATAGCTGCCTGGGCCGGCCTGGTTGGCATGGTAGACCTCGAGCGGGTAGTAGCCGCTGGTGTTCGGGGTAAAGGTCCCCGACACCTGGCCACCAGCACCCCAGGTGGCAGTGACCACAGTCTTACCGCCGATGGTGACCACGAAGCTGTCGTCGGCAGTGCCGCTGAAGGTGTAGGTCTTGCCGGCTTCGAGGTAGATCAGGCCAGAGGTTTTGGAGCCGGTGCCACCTGCAACGCTGCCATCGGACTGAACATTGGTCGTGGTGCTGCTGGAGCTGGCACTGCCCGAGTTGGCAAAGACCGTCTTCAGGTCATCGCCGGTAATGCCGTTACCACCCGTGCCAAGACCTTTGAGGCTGTTCCAGACTTCCTTGGTGAGGCCTTTGGAATCGATGTCGGCGCTGCCGAAACTCAGCGTCGGCTTATCGGCAACCGGGCGAATGTCGACCTTCATGGTCGAATCTGTGCCTACGTTGGTGCCGTCATTCGGCTTGAACTTGAATTGCGCGTAGTCGGCTTGCTGGTTGCCCACGCCGTTGCCGCCATAATTATCGGTCCCAGACTCGTTGCGCAGCGGAACGAACTTCAGGTTGCCGGCCTCGATGCTGGCCTGGCTGACAACCTGGCCAACGCCCACATTGGTCCAGGCCGTGCCGTTGAAGAACTGCAACGTGCCGGAAGCCGGGATCGAGCTGATGGTTACCGACAGACCAGTGTTGCCATCGGGGTCGGAGACATTGAAGTCGCTCCAGGCAAACACATAGTTGGTGTCTTCCACACCAAACACTGCACCGCCGCTCGAAACTGGCAGGTGGTCGTTGTCCACGATGGTCGTGGTAACGCTCGATTTGCTGGTATCCACCTGCAAATTCTCGAACTTGCCACCCGACACGCCTACGATCGTTACCACAAAGTTTTCGGTACCCTCGACCAGCTTGTCGTCGATGGTGCCGATGGTGAACGTGGTACCGCTGCTGTTGGCCGGAATCTTCACAGTGGTCACACCGATGAAGTCCTCGCCGTTCTTGGCGGTGCCGCTGTAGCTGAGCGTAACGGTGACCTCGTCCTTGGCCTCGTGGGTGAGGTTCAGGGTGTAAGTACCCGTCTCGCCTTCGTTCAGAGACGTCGTGCCGTTGATGCTGACTTTGGCAACGTCACCTTGGCCAGACGGCTCGTCGGTGACCGATGTGCTGACGCTGGTAGTGCTCGGCACCAGTTTCTCGAACACCTTGTCGCCGCTCACGGTGATGTCGGTGATCGACTTGGTGATCGTCGGCTGGCCGCCTACGTATACGTCGTCCGGCGCATTGATGGTCACGCTGCCGGTGGCCGAACCCGCATTGATGGTGACCTGGGTGCCACCGCTCAGGGTGACGGTCACACCGCCATGGCCGGTAACCGGCAGGTTGCTGTTATCGCCCACCAGGGTCACGGTGTACGTGATCGCGCCACCTTCGGCCACGGTGGACTTGTCCACCGACAGCACTGCAGTGACCTTGCTTTCGGTATCGGTCACGCTGACCGAGGCCGGGTTGCTGAACTCCAGCTTCTCGAAGGTGGCGTTCGGCACTTCGGCCTTGCTGATACCCACCGTGACGGTGCCCGGGTCCTTGAACACGTCATCACCTTGCGCCGGTGCGGTGTAGACCTTGCTGGTCTCGCCCGCCTTGAAGAGCACGGTGTCGTTGTTGCTCAGGGTGACGGTCAGGTCCTTGTCCAGCGGCTTGTTCAGGCTGACGGTGAAGGTCGGTGCAGTGGCTTCGTTGACCGAAGACTGGTTGGCAACGATGCTGACCTTGACCAGGTCGCCTTGGCCAGACGGTTCGTCGGTTACCGATGTGCTGACGCTGGTGCTGCCCAGGTTCAGTTGCTCGAACTGATCGGCGCCGGCGCCTTCGACCTTGGTCAGGCCTTG
>NZ_BLJG01000013.1 GCF_009932375.1 Pseudomonas juntendi | reverse complement strand
GACTTTCGACTTTCGACTTGCCGCTTGCCGCTTGCCGCTTGCGGCTTGCGGCTTGGCGCTTGATACAAATCAACACAGATTCCTACAGACGCCCATAGACTCCGGTTCACTGCTGCTCTTTCCGGGGACCGCCCACATGCTCGACGACATTCGTTGGGATACCGACCTGATCCGCCGCTACGATCTTGCCGGGCCACGCTACACCTCCTACCCGACCGCCGTGCAACTGCACAGCGAGGTGGGTTCCTTCGACCTGCTCCACGCCCTGCGCGAAAGCCGCCGGGCGGTACGCCCGCTGTCGCTGTATGTGCATGTGCCGTTCTGCGCCAACATCTGCTACTACTGCGCCTGCAACAAAGTCATCACCAAGGACCGCGCCCGCGCCGCGCCATACCTGCAGCGCCTGGAGCAGGAGATTCAGCTGATCGCCTGCCACCTGGCACCGAAACAGCGGGTGGAACAGCTGCATTTCGGCGGCGGCACCCCGACCTTCCTCAGCCATGTGGAACTGCGCCAGCTGATGACTACCCTGCGCCAGCACTTCCACTTGCTGGACGATGACTCCGGCGACTACGGCATCGAGATCGACCCGCGCGAAGCCGACTGGTCGACCATGGGCCTGCTGCGTGAACTGGGTTTCAACCGCGTCAGCCTCGGCGTGCAAGACCTCGACCCCGCCGTGCAGCGCGCGATCAACCGCCTGCAAAGCCTGGAGCAGACCCGCACCCTGATCGAGGCGGCGCGCACCTTGCAATTCCGCTCGATCAACCTCGACCTGATCTACGGCCTGCCCAAGCAAACCCCGCAAGGCTTCGCCCGCACCGTCGAAGAGGTGATCCGCCTGCAACCCGACCGCTTGTCGGTGTTCAACTACGCCCACCTGCCCGAACGCTTCATGCCGCAACGGCGGATCGACAGCAGCGACCTGCCCAGCGCGGCCGCCAAGCTGGAGATGCTGCACGCCACCATCGAGCAGTTGACCGCCGCTGGCTACCGCTATATCGGCATGGACCATTTCGCCCTGCCCGACGACGAGCTGGCCATCGCCCAGGAAGAAGGCACCCTGCAGCGCAATTTCCAGGGCTATACCACCCACGGGCACTGCGACCTCATCGGCCTTGGCGTGTCGGCCATCAGCCAGATCGGCGACTTGTACTGCCAGAACAGCAGTGACCTCAACACCTACCAGGACAGCCTGACCAACGCCCAACTGGCGACCCAGCGCGGCCTGCTGTGCAACCATGACGACCGCATCCGCCGGGCGGTCATCCAGCAACTGATCTGCCATTTCCAGCTGGATTACGAACCCATCGAGCAAGCGTTCACCATCGATTTCCGCGGTTACTTCGACCACCTCTGGCCAGAACTGCTGACCCTGCAGCGCGACGGCCTGATCAGCCTGGACGACAAGGGCATCCGCATTCTCCCGGCCGGGCGCCTGCTGGCGCGTTCGGTATGCATGGTGTTCGATGCCTACCTGGCGATGCAGAACCGCCAGCGTTTCTCCCGGGTTATCTGAAAAGCGAGACGTTCAACCGCATGGACACGCCACCTTGCCGGGCACACTATGGGCGAACGAGGACTCCCGGCAGGGCACCTGCCGGGGTTTTGCCAGCGCGCAGCATCGATGCGCACACTGGCCTACACCCTGTGTCGTAGGTTACCCTTACGACTTATGTGTGCTTTCCCACAAGGATCGATCCAAATGTCCGAGCCAGTCAAACTGCGCCCTCACAACCAGGCCCATTGCAAGGATTGCAGCCTGGCCCCCCTGTGCCTGCCTCTTTCACTCAACCTGGAAGACATGGATGCACTGGATGAAATCGTCAAACGCGGGCGTCCGCTGAAAAAAGGCGAGTTTCTGTTCCGCCAGGGTGACAATTTTGGCTCGGTCTACGCGGTACGCTCCGGCGCCCTGAAAACCTTCAGCCTCAGCGACAGCGGCGAAGAACAGATCACCGGTTTCCACCTGCCCAGCGAACTGGTCGGCCTGTCGGGCATGGACACCGAAGCCTACCCGGTGTCGGCGCAAGCTCAGGAAACCACCTCGGTGTGCGAAATCCCCTTCGAGCGCCTCGACGAACTGTCGGTCCAGCTCCCGCAGCTGCGCCGCCAGCTGATGCGGGTAATGAGCCGTGAAATCCGCGATGACCAGCAAATGATGCTGCTGCTGTCGAAAAAAACCGCCGACGAGCGCATTGCCACGTTCCTGGTGAACCTGTCGGCGCGCTTCCGCGCCCGCGGCTATTCGGCCAACCAGTTCCGCCTGAGCATGTCGCGCAACGAAATCGGCAACTACCTGGGCCTGGCAGTGGAAACCGTGTCACGGGTGTTCACCCGCTTCCAGCAGAACGGCCTGCTGCGCGCCGAAGGCAAGGAAGTGCACATCCTCGACCCGATCCAGCTGTGTGCGCTGGCCGGTGGTGCAATGGAGGCCTGAGGCCGGTCTTTAGCGGGTATACTTGGGCATTCGTTTTCCCAGGATACCCGCAACAATGCACAGCGACGCCTTCGACCTCAAAGCCCTGATCCGCCCGGTGGTGGACTTCCCCAAGCCCGGCGTGATCTTCCGTGACATCACCCCGCTGTTCCAGTCGCCGCGCGGGCTGCGCTATGTGGCCGACCAGTTCATCGAGCGCTATGTCGAGGCTGAGTTCAGCCACATTGGCGCCATGGACGCGCGGGGTTTCCTGATTGGTTCGATCATCGCCCACCAGTTGAACAAGCCACTGATCCTGTTCCGCAAGCAAGGCAAGCTGCCAGCCGACGTGCTGAGCGAGGGTTACCAGACCGAGTACGGCGAGGCCTTCCTGGAGGTGCACGCCGACAGCCTGTGCGAAGGCGATTCGGTGTTGATTTTCGATGACTTGATCGCCACTGGCGGGACCTTGCTGGCAGCGGCCAACCTGGTGCGCCGCACCGGTGCGCAAGTGTTCGAGGCCGCCGCGATCATCGACCTACCCGAACTGGACGGCTCGCGCCGGCTGCAGGCGGCCGGGGTGCCGACCTTCTGCCTGACCGAGTTTTCCCTCAGCGAGTATTGAGGCGCAAGCCGCGCAAGTCGCAAGTCGCAAGTCGCAAGTCGCAAGTCGCAAGTCGCAAGCTACAAGCAAAAGCCGATCTGCTTTTGCTTGTAGCTTGTAGCTTGTAGCTTGTAGCTTGTAGCTTGTAGCTTGTAGCTTGTAGCTTGCAGCTTGCAGCTTCAGAGCGAAATCGGCCGCCGCCCGGCAAAGGCATGGGCCAGTGTTCCGCCATCCACCAGTTCGAGCTCCCCGCCCAGGGGTACACCATGGGCGATGCGCGAGGCCACCAGGCCTTTTTCATTGAGCAGTTGCGCGATGTAATGCGCCGTCGCCTCGCCTTCCACGGTCGGGTTGGTCGCCAGGATCACCTCGGTAAAGGTACCCTGCTCTTCGATCCGCGCCATCAGTTGCGGAATGCCGATGGCCTCCGGCCCCAGGCCGTCCAGTGGCGACAGATGGCCTTTGAGCACGAAGTAACGGCCGCGGTAGCCGGCCTGCTCGACCGCATACACATCGGTCGGCCCCTCGACCACACACAGCTGGGTGTCGTCACGCCGCGGGTCAGCACACTGTGGGCACAGGTCCTGCTCAGTCAGGGTGCGGCACTGCCGGCAATGCCCTACCCCTTCCATGGCCTGGGTCAAAGCCTGGGCCAGGCGCAGCCCCCCGCTACGGTCACGCTCGAGCAGTTGCAGGGCCATGCGCTGGGCGGTTTTCTGGCCTACACCTGGCAAGATGCGCAGGCCGTCGATCAATTGGCGGATAAGGGGGCTGAAGCTCATGGGGAAGGCCTGACAATTCAATAAGGGGCGGTTTATACCCAGCGGGGGCAGTGGCGTCAAATCAGCCTCCGGGTGGGAGCGCGCCGGGTCAAGAATAATGACCGCGGCGGCTGCCAGTACGCACAAAAAAAACCGCCGCTGGTGTCAGCGGCGGTTTTCGAGGGCGCATGCCTTAGAACGGCATCTTGAAGCCCGGCGGCAGCTGCATGCCGGCGGTCATGCCGCCCATTTTTTCCTGGCTGCTCTGCTCCACTTTGCGCACTGCATCGTTCAACGCAGCGGCGATCAGGTCTTCCAGCACTTCCTTGTCATCTTCATCGGTCGACATCAGGCTCTGGTCGATGCTGACGCGCTTGACGTCGTGACGACCGGTCATCACCACGCTCACCAGGCCGCCACCAGACTGGCCGGTGACTTCGGCGTTGGCCAGCTCTTCCTGCATTTTCTGCATTTTTTCCTGCATCTGCTGGGCCTGCTTCATCAGGCCGGCCATGCCACCTTTCATCATGGGGGTATACCTCGATTGGGTCATTTGATGCGGCCCGGCGCCGGGCCGGCCGCAGGGTTATCCGTTACTGGCCCTGGTTGGCCAGGGCTTCTACAGGCTCAATAGTATCCTGCCGCACCTTGGCACCGAACAACTTGATCATCTGCTGGATCAATGGATCCTGCTCGATCGAGGCGACGGCGCCCTGCTGACGCTCGGCCCGCTTGCGCGCGGCGGCCTGGGCCGGGGTTTCCTGCTCGGGCAGGACCAGTTCGATGCGCAGGTTCAACGTGCGCCCCAGATGCTGGTTGAGCGCCTCGTTAAGGCGCCGCTGCTGGGTCGTGTTGAACAGCGCACCCTGGCCTGGGTCCAGGTGCAGCAGCCAGTCGTCGCCATCGGCGGCAATCAGCGTACAGTTTGCTGCGATGTTGCCTGTCATACCCGAGACAGGCAACTGTGGGAATAATTCCAGCCATTGCAGGGCCAGACCGGTGGCCGGCTTGGCGGCTGGCAACGGGGCAGGCGCGGGCGCAGGGGCTTCTTCCTGAACGTGTTCGGCCAACTCGTCTAGGTAGCTGAAGCCAACCGGATCGCTTTCGCCGCCATAGTAGTCTTCGTCCAGCGGCGGCTCGTCGTCCCGGTCCATG
This sequence comes from Pseudomonas juntendi, assembly GCF_009932375.1. GTDB lineage: Bacteria > Pseudomonadota > Gammaproteobacteria > Pseudomonadales > Pseudomonadaceae > Aquipseudomonas > Aquipseudomonas juntendi. The sequence continues at coordinate 56,420 of NZ_BLJG01000013.1, read as the reverse complement.
CCAACGGCGGCGTAGGCAGACGGGTCGAAAGGCGGCTCGTCATGCACGGCAGGCGCGGCCGTAGGCGCCGCCTGCGGGGTCGGCCGCTGGGCTGACGCGGGCTCGGCAACAGGCTCTGCAACAGGCGCGCTGGTCGGGGCTGGGTCCTCCCACGGCAGGTCGACCACCTCGGCGACGGGCTCAGGCACCGAAATGGCCTCGACTTCGGCCCTCAGCTCGGCGTCTGCGGGCAGCTCGGGCTCATGGTCCACCGTGGCTGGCGGCGGCACTACCAGCGGCGCGGGCGCAGCGGGCGCAGGCTCGGCGGCGGGCGGCGGCACGGCAGGCGCAGGGGCTGCCACCGGGTTGGCAGGATCAGCTGTGGCCTGGCTGATCCCCACTGGCTTTAGCACCGGTTTCGGCGCATCGTCGGTGTCGGCCGGGCGGAAGGCGAGCATCCGCAACAAGACCATCTCGAAGCCACCACGCGGGTCCGGCGCCAGCGGCAGGTCACGCCGACCGATCAGGCCCATCTGGTAATAGAACTGCACATCCTCGGCCGGTAATGCCTGGGCCAGCGCCAGCACCCGGTCACGGTCGCCCTGGCCGTTGTCCACTGCCTCGGGCAGCGCCTGGGCGATGGCTACACGGTGCAGCACGTTGAGCATTTCCGCCAGCACGCCAGCCCAGTCCGGCCCTTGCTCGGCCAGGTTGCGCACGGCCTCCAGCAGGGCCCGGGCATCGCCCTCGAGCAGCGCCTGCAGCACCCCATAGACCTGCCCGTGGTCGAGGCTACCGAGCATGGCCCGCACATCGGCGGCCAGCACCTTGCCTTCGCCGAATGCGATGGCCTGGTCGGTCAGGCTCATGGCGTCACGCATGGAACCGTCGGCGGCGCGGCCCAACAGCCACAGGGCATCTGCCTCGAACGGGACGTTCTCCGCAGCCAGCACATGGCTGAGGTGCTCGACCACCCGCTCTGGGCTCATGTTCTTCAGCGAGAACTGCAGGCAACGCGACAGGATGGTGGCCGGCAGCTTCTGCGGATCGGTGGTGGCCAGGATGAACTTGACGTACGGCGGCGGCTCTTCCAGGGTCTTGAGCAAGGCATTGAACGAGTGCGTCGAGAGCATGTGCACTTCGTCGATCAGGTAGACCTTGAAGCGCCCACGGCTGGGCGCGTACTGCACGTTATCGAGCAGTTCGCGGGTGTCCTCGACCTTGGTACGGCTGGCGGCGTCGATTTCGATCAGGTCGACGAAGCGGCCCTCGTCGATCTCCCGGCACACCGAACAGGTGCCGCAGGGCGTGGAGGTGATGCCCGTCTCGCAGTTCAGGCATTTGGCGATGATACGGGCAATGGTAGTCTTGCCCACGCCACGAGTACCCGTGAACAGGTAGGCATGGTGAAGGCGCTGGTTGTCCAAGGCATTGATCAAGGCCTTGAGCACATGGGTCTGGCCGACCATTTCGCGGAACGAGCGCGGACGCCATTTACGTGCAAGAACCTGATAACTCATCGAAAAACCATCGTAGCCTGATCGAGCGGAAGATCGCTAATGCTAGCGGAGCGGGGGCAAAATTGCACCCTGCGCAGCTCGTCTAAGCTATGAAGCGGGCGCCTGTTGTCCAGGGAGGAGATGCTTTTGCGAAAACTGCTGGCCTTGCTGTTGGTCTGGGCTACCCAGAGCGTGGCAGAACAGCCGGTGCTGCGTTTTTCCGTGGCTGAAAGCTGGAGCATGCCGCTGGTGCGGATTGAAGATGACCAGCCGGTCGAGGGCCTGGTCTATGACCTTGTACAGGCGCTGGCCCGGGAAGCAGGGGTCCGCCCGCAGTATCACGTGATGGCCAGGCTGCGCTTGCAGGAGGCCATGAACAGCGGTGACATTGATGTGCGCTGCTACGTCAGCACGCAGTGGTTCAATGACCGCCCGGGGGACTTTGTCTGGAGCATCCCGCTGTTCCACCAGCGCGACGTGCTGGTGGGGCGCCTTGGCGACAGCAACCCGGTCGCAGCAGAACAACTGCCGCCCCAGGCCATCGGTACAGTGCTGGGGTACACCTATCCAACCTTGCAACCCCTGCTGGACCAAGGCCGGCTGAGCCGCGAAGACAGCCGCAGCCAGCTGCTGGTCCTGCAGAAACTGCAAGCCCACCGCTATCGCCATGCAGTGAGCAACGAGTTGTCGCTGCAGTGGTTCAACCAGGGGCAGCCGGCAGCTCGGCAACTGCAAGTGCTGGCAGTGCTGGAGGAGCAGGACCTGGGGTGCATGGTGCGCAACGACCCGGCGATACCCACCCAAGGGCTGCTGCGGGCCTTGGTGCGGCTGAAGCAGACGGGGGAAGTCGAGCGGATCCTCCAGCGGTATGCAGGGATGGGCCGTAGCGACAACCCGTCTGTCGCTCGCCCGTGAAACAGAAGCGCTGGTGATGTACAGAGGCTGCAAGCCAGCACGCTCCCTGTGGTCGCTGGCTTGCAGGCGATCTACGGTGAAGCTGGTGCCTATACCGCGTCGCCTGTTTCGCGGGCACGCCCGCTCCCACAGGATATTGCGGCCGATTCGAGCTCGCGTGCTGCCTGTGACATGGGTAGGCACCTAGAGGCGGAGAGCAAGGGCTGGCGACATGCGGCGCAGCGCCCTTAGGGAGATCACCTGGCCTGCCTAAATTCCAGCGACTGATGAAGCTGTCGGCGATGGGAGCATTGGGCGAGAAGCAGGACAGAAAGAAGGGATTCGCAGCAGATTGAGGTTTTCCGACCCCGGAAATGGAGGCGGCCCCACCAGCCACACCCCGGCACTCGATGTTCCCGCTATGGCTGCTCCCTTCCGGGCCTGACCAGGTTAACGGGTAATCAATGCGGGGGGACCGATGGGGCCACCACTACATGCCTCGCTGAGCAGCGAGTGGCGCCATTGTACCGGTCTTGGGGGCAGATACAACCTCTGGGAGCAGAAAAAGTCATCATTTCTCAATGACTTGTCTGGGTTGGGGTGGCGCTGCAGGCAAGACTGGCGCGAGGCCTGTGGGAGCGGGCGTGCCCGCGAAGCAAGCTACGCGATGGATGGCACCGGCTTTGCCGGTGTTCGCGGGCATGCCCGCTCCCACAAGTGGCGCGCGCAGGGACTCAAATAGTGATGCCCTGCTCGGCCAGGAACGCGACGAAGGCCTCTTCGTCCAGCACCTTCACGCCCAGCTCGCTAGCCTTGGCCAGCTTCGATCCAGCCCCCGGCCCTGCGACCACGCACTGGGTCTTGCCCGACACCGAACCGGCCACCTTGGCGCCAAGGCTCTCCAGCTTGTCCTTCGCCACATCGCGGCTCATGCGCTCCAGGGTACCGGTCAGCACCCAGGTCTGGCCGGCCAGCGGCAAACCTTCGGCGACTTTCTTCTCGCTGGTCCAGTGCATGCCGAACGCCAGCAACTGCGCCTCGATCGCGCGCGCCAGTTGCTGGTTGGCCTCATCCTTGAAGAATTCACGCACCGCATCCGCCTGCTTGGCCGCCAGTGCCTGGCGCAGGTCGATGCCGTCGGCAGCGATGATCTTGTCCAGGCTGCCGAGCTTGGCTACCAGTTTCTCGGCACCAGTTGGGCCTACCGAAGCGATGTCGAGCTTGGCGATCATGCCGGCCAAGCTGGTGCTGGCCGCGAATTCGGCGGCCAACTCGCCTTCGTCCTGCAGGTGCATGCCGCTGTCGAGCAACTGCTGGATAACCTTCTGGTTGTGCTCGTCTTCGAAGAAGTTGTGAATCTCGTAGGCGACCTCAAGGCCAATGTCCGGCAGATACGTCAGCACCTGCGGCAAGGCCTGCTGCACGCGCGCCAGGCTGCCCAGCGAACGGGCCAGCACCTTGGCCGTCTCCTCACCCACATCCGGTATGCCCAGCGCATAGATGAAACGCGCCAGGCTTGGCCGCTTGCTGGCTTCGATGGCCTCCAGCAGTTTGCGGGTGGACACCTCGGCGAAGCCTTCCAGGCCGACCACCTGCTCGAACTGCAGCTTGTACAGGTCAGCCGGCGAGCCGATCAGGCCTTCGTCCACCAACTGCTCGACACTTTTTTCGCCAAGCCCGTCGATGTCCATGGCGCGACGCGACACATAGTGAATGATCGCCTGCTTGAGCTGCGCACCACAGGCCAGGCGGCCGACACAGCGGTACACCGCCCCTTCGCTGGTGGTTTCCTTGCCCTTGCTGCGCTTGACCAGCTGGGTGCGCTCGACTTGCGAGCCACACACCGGGCACTCGCTTGGCACGGCAACCGGGCGGGCATCGTCCGGGCGACGCTCCAGCACCACCTGCATCACCTGCGGGATCACGTCGCCGGCCCGGCGGATGATCACCGTGTCGCCAATGCGCAGGCCCAGGCGGGCGATTTCGTCCATGTTGTGCAGGGTGGCGTTGGACACGGTCACGCCCGCCACCTTGACCGGTTTCAGGCGCGCCACCGGGGTGACCGCGCCGGTACGGCCGACCTGGAACTCGACGTCCAGCACCTCGGTCAGCTCTTCCATGGCCGGGAACTTGTGGGCGATTGCCCAGCGCGGTTCACGGGCGCGGAAGCCCAGTTCACGCTGGGCGGCCAGGCTGTTGACCTTGAATACCACACCATCGATTTCATACGGCAGGCTGTTGCGCCGCTCACCGATGTCGCGGTAGTAATCCAGGCACTCTTCGATCCCTGCCGCATGCTTGAGCTCGCGGCTGATCGGCAGGCCCCATGCCTTGAGCTGTTCAAGGATGCCGATATGGCTGTCGCCGATGCTGGCAGACAGCTGACCGACGCCGTAGCAGCAGAACTCCAGCGGGCGGCTGGCCGTGATTTTCGAATCGAGCTGGCGCAGGCTACCGGCAGCCGCGTTGCGCGGATTGGCGAAGGTCTTGCCGCCGGCTTCGGCCTGGGCTGCATTGAGGCGGTCGAAGCCGGCCTTGCTCATGTAGACCTCGCCACGCACTTCCAGCACCGCGGGCCAGCCCTCGCCGTGCAACTTCAGCGGAATGTTGCGCACGGTGCGTACGTTGGCGCTGATATCTTCGCCAGTGGTGCCGTCGCCGCGCGTGGCACCCTGCACCAGCAGGCCGTCGCGGTACAGCAGGCTAACGGCCAGGCCATCGAGCTTGGGTTCGCAGCTGTAGTCAACCGCGCCGGGCTGATCGAGGCCGTCCACCACGCGGCGGCCGAACTCACGCAGGTCGGCCTCCTCGAAAGCGTTGCCCAGGCTGAGCATGGGCACTTCATGGCGCACCTGGCTAAAGGCCGACAGGGCCGCACCGCCGACGCGCTGGGTGGGCGAGTCGGGGGTAACCAGGTGCGGGTGTTCGGCTTCCAACGCCTTGAGCTCGTTGAACAGGCGGTCGTATTCGGCGTCGGGCACACTGGGCTCGTCGAGCACGTAGTAGCGGTAGTTGTGCTGGTCGAGTTCGGCACGCAGTTCGTGGATACGGGTTTCGGCGGTCATGGAGTTTGTCTTCTCTTGCAAAGCAAAAGAGCAGCCTGGGGTGGCGGCTGGGGTCTGGACTAGCGATTGCCTGCCCTGGCCCTGTCGCCGGCAAGCCAGCTCCCACAGGCAATTGTGGGAGCTGGCTTGCCGGCGACAGGGCCGGAACAGGTAACAACACCCGAACCGGCCAGCACGCCCTCAGGCTGCTCTTTCGTTGGATCTGTCAGCGCTTCTGGGTCAGCGCACGGCGCTCGAACTCGACGATGCGCTGGCGATAGTGCTCGATGGTCTGGGCGGTCAGCACGCTGCGCTGGTCGTCCTTGAGCTCACCGTTCAGTTCATGGGCCAGCTTGCGCGCGGCCGCCACCATCACGTCAAAGGCCTGCTTCGGATGACGTGGGCCAGGCAGGCCGAGGAAGAAGCTCACCGCACGGGTGCTGAAATGGTCGATGTCGTCCAGGTCGAACACCCCAGGCTTGACCGCATTGGCCATGGAGAACAGCACTTCGCCGTGGCCGGCCATGCTTTCGTGGCGGTGGAAGATGTCCATTTCGCCGAAGCGCAGGCCGCTTTCAAGAATGTTCTGCAACAATGCCGGGCCCTTGAAGCCACCCTCGTCGCGGGAAATGACGCTGATGACCAGCACCTCTTCGGTCGGCGGCAGCTCCTTGACGCTGCTGCTGGCAGCGGGCGCCGGGTTGCCACGGGTGTTTTCGGCGGCGAAGTCGTCGTCGCTGTCGGTGAACAGGTCGGGCTCGCGCGGCTCGGCGCTCAGGCCCAGGTCGCCCTGCTGCACATCGGCCGCGGCTGTGGCGCGCTTGCCACGCTTGCTGGCCTTGGCCGGCTTTGGCTCGCGCTCGCGGTCACGCGCCGAGGCGCTGAGCGAAGGCAGGTCGCTTTCGTCCAGTTCCGGTTCTTTATGGGTATCCAGTACCCGCGACGGGCCGAGTACTTCGGCACTGCCGCCCTCTTCGTCCGGCAGGTTGGAATAACTGCGGTCCAGACGGAATTTCAACTTGCCTTTGCCGCCGCGCATGCGGCGCCAGCCGTCGAAAAGAATACCGGCAATGACAATGATGCCGATGAGGATCAGCCACTCGCGCAGACCGATTTCCATGTAATCCCGTGCCTCTATAAAAATATGCTTGAAAACAAAGGGTTCAAAGCCCTTTAACACGTGGCGCCAACTCTATGTTCTGACAGGCGTTTTACCCACGCAATAAACGAGTGACATTAAGCTAGCACGACCAAAGACAACTTTACACCGTCTGTCGCACATGACGGGGGCATTTCGTTGGAGAAAGTGCCCGCATCGTCGCACATCACGCATCGACCATGGCCATGGCGGCCTCCACATCAACTGCAACAAGACGTGAACAACCGGGTTCATGCATGGTTACCCCCATTAATTGATCGGCCATCTCCATCGCAATCTTGTTGTGGGTGATGTAGATGAACTGCACGCTCTCACTCATTTCCTTGACCAGGCGCGCGTAGCGCCCGACGTTGGCATCGTCCAGCGGCGCATCGACTTCGTCGAGCATGCAGAACGGTGCGGGGTTCAACTTGAAGATGGCAAACACCAGCGCCAATGCGGTCAGTGCCTTTTCGCCGCCGGACAGCAGATGGATGGTGCTGTTCTTCTTGCCCGGCGGTCGCGCCATGATCGTCACCCCTGTATCGAGTAGATCTTCGCCCGTCAGTTCCAGATAAGCGCTGCCACCACCGAAAACTTTTGGGAAAAGTGCCTGTAATCCGGCATTTATCTGATCAAAGGTATCCTTGAAGCGGTTGCGGGTTTCCTTGTCGATCTTGCGAATGACGTTTTCCAGGGTCTCCAGCGCCTCCACCAGGTCGGCGTCCTGGGCATCCAGGTAGCGCTTGCGCTCGGATTGTTGCTCGTACTCCTCAATGGCGGCGAGGTTGATCGCCCCCAGGCGCTGGATACGCGCCTCGAGTTGCTCCAGCGCCTGTTCGGTGCCCTGCTCGCTGGCATCGGCCTCCAGGGTGGCGAGCACCCCTTGCAGGTCGTAACCGTCGGCCAGCAGCTGCTCCTGCAGGGTCTTGCGCCGCACATCCAGGCCCTGGCACTCCAGCCGCAGCTGCTCCAGCTGGCCGCGCAACAACAGCGCCTGCTGCTCAGCCTGCGTGCGGCGCTTCTCGGCCTCGCGCAATTCGCGGTCGGCTTCGTCCATGTGCAGGCGCGCCAGGCGCATTTCCTCGTCAACACTCATGCGCAGTTCCAGCAGCGCTTCGAGCTTCAGGCGCAACTCCTCCTGTGGTGCCTCGCCCTCCTCCAGGTTCAGGCTCAGTTGCTCCTGGCGCTCGGTCAGCCTTGCTGCTTGCTGCTCCAGGCGCTCCAGGGCCTGGCGGGTGGAGTCATGCTGCGCACGCAGCGAGCCCAGCCGCACGGCCAGCTGGTGGGCGTGGTCCTTGTGCTGGCGGGCCTCCTGGCGCACCCGGTCGAGGCTTTCGCGCAGGGCGTCGCGGCGGGCCATCAATTGCTCGCGCTGCTCGGTGTCCTGGGCCATCAGCTCCACCGCCTCTTGCAGCAACAAGCGGGCTTCGCCCAGTTGTTCGTGCTCAAGGGCGCGCTGTTCTTCCAGTTCGGCCAGTTCTTCCTGCAAGCGCCGGCGGCGCAGCTCGACCTGTTCGGCGCGGGCACGGCTGGCCGAGAGGCTGGCTTTCAGTTCACCGTGCAGGCGGTTTTCTTCCTGGCTGCGGCGGCGCAGTTGCTCGCGCTGTTCTTCCAGGTCCAGCTGCTGCTCGCGCAGGGTTTGCAACTGTTGCTCAAGCTGTTCCAACGCCGCTTCCTGCTGCAGTTGTTCCTGGCCCAGGCGGTCGATTTCCTGGCCACGCGCCAGCACACCGCCTTCGGCCTCACCGCCACGGCGCACCCGCAGAAAGTGCCGGCCAACCCAGTAGCCATCGCGGCTGACCAGGCTCTGCCCGTCGCCAAGCGCTGTGCGCTGCGCCAGCGCCTGGGCCAAGTCTTCGACAGGCATGACCTGACCCAGCCAGGGTGCCAGATCGACACGGCCTTCGACCTTTTCCAGCAGGCTGCCGGGCAACGACGCGCTGGCATCGCTGGCCTGCAGCAAGCGCAGCTCGCCTTGTTCCAAACCAGCAAAATCGAGGCCGTTGAAATCGTCCACCAGCACGGCCTGCAGGTCAGCGCCGAGCACGGTTTCTACGGCAAGCTCCCAGCCCGGTTCTACCCGCAAGCCTTCGGCCAAGCGTGGCTGCTGCTGCAGGCCCTGGCCCTGCAGCCAGTCTGCGGCGCCCGCCCCCGGCTCCAGGGCTGCCTGCTGCAACGCTTCCAAGGATGCCAGGCGGCCGCCCAGGCGCTGCAGGTCGCCCTGCGCCTGCTGCTGGGCCTGGGTAGCCTGCTGCAACTGCCCGCGCGCGCTTTCCAGACGCTCGACCACCTGTTCTTCGGAGAGCTGCAGTTCTTCCAGCAACATTTCGCTGCTGGCCAGCTGCTCGGCCAGATCCAGCAGGGTGGCGTCCTGCGGATCGCTCCCCAGTTGCTCGCGCTCTTCGCCCAGCTTGCGCTTGCGCTCAGCCTGGCGCTCCAGGCTGGCTTCCAGCTGCTGCAGGCGCGCCTGCTGCACTTCGGCCTGGCGGCGCGGTTCGGCAGAGCGGCTGTTGAAGCTGTCCCACTGCTCTTGCCAGCCGTGCATGGCCAGCTCGGCCTCTTCCAGCCCCGCCGCAGCTTCTTCGGCGGCGCCCAGGGTCATTTCCTGCTCGGGTTCGAGCATGGCCAACTCTTCGCCCAGGGTCGCCAGCAAGGTGCGGTCATGCCCCAGGTGCGACTCGGTTTCCAAACGGGTGCGCTCGGCCTCCTTGAAGTCGTCCTGCAACTGGCGCAGGCGCTGCTGACCGTGCTGGATACTCTGCTCGACCCGGGCAATGTCACCGGCCACCGAATAGAAACGGCCCTGCACCTGGTTGAACCGCTCGGACAACTCGTGATGGCCGTCACGCAGGCGCTCGATGCTGGCATCGGCGTTGCGCTGCTCGGCCACCAGTGCCTCGTGGGCCACGCCCTGGTCACCGATCACCGACTCGCGCTGGCGTACCCGCTCGTCCAGGTCGCGCCAGCGCAAGGCCGACAACTGCGCTTTCAGCTGGCGCTCCTGCGCCTTGTACTCACGGTACTTTTCCGCGGCCTGGGCCTGGCGGTGCAGGCGCTCGAGCTGGCGTTCCAGTTCTTCACGCAGGTCGGTCAGGCGTGCCAGGTTTTCCTGGGTGCGGCGGATACGGTTCTCGGTTTCGCGGCGGCGCTCCTTGTATTTGGAGATGCCGGCGGCTTCCTCGATGAAATTGCGCAACTCTTCGGGCTTGGCCTCGATCAGCTTGGAGATCATGCCCTGTTCGATGATCGAGTAGCTGCGCGGCCCCAGCCCGGTGCCGAGAAAAATGTCGGTGATGTCGCGCCGGCGGCACTTGGTGCCGTTCAGGTAGTAGCTGTTCTGCCCGTCGCGGGTGACCTTGCGGCGGATGGAAATTTCGGCGTACGCGGCATACTCGCCGACCAGGGTGGTTTCGCTGTTGTCGAAGACCAGCTCGATGCTGGCCTGGCTGACCGGTTTGCGCCCACTGGAGCCGTTGAAGATGACGTCGGTCATCGATTCGCCGCGCAGGTTCTTCGCCGAGCTCTCGCCCATCACCCAGCGCACCGCGTCGATGATGTTGGATTTGCCGCAGCCGTTGGGGCCGACCACGGCCGCCATGTTGCTGGGGAAATTGACCGTGGTCGGGTCGACGAACGACTTGAAGCCGGCCAGGCGAATGCATTTGAGGCGCATCGGTCAGCCTCGGGCCAGTGCCGCCAGCACCAGTTCGCAGCTGCGCTGGCAGTAAGCGGTAAGCACCTCGCGAATGTGCGGCAGGTCACGGGCGACCACCGCTTCGAGCAGGCGGGCGAACAGGTCGAGGTAATCGATCATGTTGGCCTGGCGTTGGTCCAGCGCCAGGTAATAGGCACGGCTCATGGCCGGCTGCAGGTTTTCCACGGTTTCCTGCAAGAAAGGGTTATCGGCAAACGGATAGGCGGCGCGCATCACCGCGAAGCTGTCACCGACGAAAGCCTTGATGTCCAGCCGGTCGTGGGCGCGCTGCAGCCGCTGCTGAATCTCCAGAAACGGGCGCAGGTCGGCTTCGGTGCGCCATTTTTGTGCAACCGCATTGCCCAGCAGGATATAGAACTCGCCCATCAGCGCGCACAGGCTGCGCACGCTGCGTTCGTCCAGCTCGGTGACATGGGCACCGCGGCGCGGCAAGATCGCCACCAGGTGGCGGCGTTCGAGAATCAGCAACGCCTCGCGCACCGAACCGCGGCTGACATTGAGTGCCTGCGTAACCTTTTGCTCCTGAATGCGCTCGCCGGGCGCCAGCTCGCCGCGGATGATGCGTTCGGCCAGGTAATCGGCAATCTGCTCGGAGAGGCTGTCCGGGGCCTTGAACGTCATGGTTTTCCTTCAAAATCATTGAACTGGGCACAAGGGGCGAAGTGTAGCGCACTTGACCATTGGTCGCGCAGAGGGGGCAGGCGGTTTATTTGACCCAGCAGACAACCGCGGGCCCGGCGCGATCTATGCTTGCAATATGGGCAATGAAGAGGGTTGGGCGAGACCATGCGCAATTTCTTGACCCTTGGGTCAGAAAAATATTGACCTGCTGGACAGGTGTTGCTTAGAGTCCGCCCAACAACAATAAAACCATTGCGAGGCCATCCCCGTGATCCAGTTTCTCGTCAATCAGGAGCTGCGTAGTGAGCACGCCCTGGACCCTAACATGACGGTGCTGCAGTACCTGCGCGAGCACCTGGGCAAACCCGGCACCAAGGAAGGCTGCGCCAGCGGTGACTGCGGCGCCTGCACCGTGGTGGTCGGTGAACTGACCCAGGACGCACAGGGCAACGACAGCCTGCGCTACCGCAGCCTCAATTCGTGCCTGACCTTCGTCTCGTCGCTGCATGGCAAGCAACTGATCAGCGTCGAGGGCCTCAAGCACCAGGGCCAGCTGCACAGCGTGCAGCAAGCCATGGCCGACTGCCATGGGTCGCAATGCGGGTTCTGCACACCCGGCTTCGTGATGTCGCTGTTTGCCCTGCAAAAGAACAGCGACAGCGCCGACCTGCACCAGGCCCAGGAAGCCCTGGCCGGCAACCTGTGCCGCTGCACCGACTACCGGCCGATCCTCGACGCCGCCGAGCAGAGCTGCCGCCAGCCTTGCCGCGACCAGTTCGACGCCCAGCAGGCGCATACCATCAGCCGCCTGAAGGCCATTGCCCCCACCCAGACCGGTGAACTGAACAGCGGCGACAAGCGCTGCCTGGTGCCACTGACCGTGGCGGATCTTGCCGAATTGTACAGCTCGCACCCAGAGGCGCGGCTGCTGGCCGGCGGTACCGACCTGGCCTTGGAAGTCACCCAGTTCCACAAGACCCTGCCGGTGATGATCTACGTGGGCCACGTCGCCGAACTCAAACGCATCGAGAAAACCGCCAGCCACCTGGAAATCGGCGCTGCAACGCCGCTCACCGACTGCTACGGCGCCCTGAACGACGAGTACCCCGACTTCGGCGCCCTGCTGCACCGCTTCGCCTCGCTGCAGATCCGCAACCAGGGCACCCTCGGTGGCAACATTGGCAATGCCTCACCGATTGGCGACTCGCCACCCCTGCTGATCGCCCTGGATGCGCAGGTGGTGCTGCGCCAGGGTGAGCGTCAACGGGTGATGCCGCTGGAGGACTACTTCATCGACTACCGCATCACTGCCCGCCAGGACAGCGAGTTCATCGAGAAGATCATCGTGCCACGCGCCAGCCGCGACTGGGCGTTCCGTGCCTGCAAGGTATCCAAGCGCCTGGACGACGACATTTCCGCCGTGTGCGGCGCTTTCAACCTGAGCATCGAGGACGGGGTGGTCAGCGGTGTGCGCATCGCCTTCGGCGGCATGGCAGCGATACCCAAGCGCGCGCGCGCCTGCGAAGCCGCGCTGCGCGGCAAACCCTGGAACGCGGCGGCCATCGAGCGTGCCTGCCAGGCCTTGGCCGAAGACTTCACCCCGCTCAGCGACTTCCGCGCCAGCAAGGAATACCGCCTGCTGACTGCGCAGAACCTGCTGCGCAAGTACTTCATCGAACAGCAATCGCCGCACATCGAAACCCGGGTGACCGCTTATGTCTAACCACCATGTAGCCAAGAGCCAGGCCGAGATGGCCGAACTGTTCAGCCAGCACCTGACCACCGGGGTTGGCCGCAGCGTCAAGCACGACAGCGCCGACAAACATGTTTCCGGCGAGGCGCTGTACATCGACGACCGCCTGGAATTCCCCAACCAGCTGCACGTCTATGCCCGCACCGCCGACCGTGCCCATGCGCGCATCCTGCGCATCGACACCGCGCCGTGCTATGCCTTCGAGGGCGTGCGCATCGCCATCACTCACGAAGACATCCCTGGCCTGAAGGACATTGGCCCGGTGGTGGCGGGTGACCCGCTGCTGGCTATCGACAAGGTCGAGTTCTTCGGCCAGCCGGTGCTGGCCGTGGCTGCACGCGACCTGGACACCGCACGCAAGGCGGCCATGGCCGCAATCGTCGAGTACGAGGACCTGGAACCGGTGCTGGACGTGGTCGACGCGCTGCGCAAGCGGCACTTCGTGCTCGACAGCCACACCCACCAGCGCGGCGATTCCGCCAGCGCCCTGGCCAGCGCCCCGCACCGCCTCCAGGGCACCCTGCACATCGGTGGCCAGGAGCACTTCTACCTGGAAACGCAGATTTCCTCGGTGATGCCTACCGAAGATGGCGGCATGATCGTCTACTGCTCCACGCAGAACCCCACCGAAGTGCAGAAGCTGGTCGCCGAAGTACTCGACGTGCCGATGAACAAGGTGGTGCTGGACATGCGTCGCATGGGCGGCGGCTTTGGCGGCAAGGAAACCCAGGCCGCCAGCCCGGCCTGCCTGTGCGCGGTGGTGGCGCGCCTGACCGGCCAGCCGACCAAGATGCGCCTGCCGCGGGTCGAAGACATGACCATGACCGGCAAGCGCCACCCGTTCTACGTCGAGTACGACGTGGGCTTCGATGAGAATGGGCGCCTGCATGGCATCAATCTGGAACTGGCCGGCAACTGTGGCTATTCGCCCGACCTGTCTGGCTCGATCGTCGACCGCGCCATGTTCCACTCCGACAATGCCTACTACCTGGGCGATGCCACCGTGCATGGTCACCGCTGCAAGACCAACACCGCCTCCAACACGGCGTACCGCGGCTTTGGCGGCCCGCAGGGCATGGTTGCCATCGAACAGGTGATGGACCATATCGCCCGCCACCTGGGCCGTGACCCCCTGGCGGTGCGTAAGGCCAACTACTACGGCAAGACCGAACGCAACGTCACCCATTACTACCAGACCGTCGAGCACAACATGCTCGAAGAGATGACCGCCGAGCTGGAGGCCAGCAGCGACTACGCCGAGCGCCGCGAGTCGATCCGCCGCTTCAACGCCAACAGCCCGGTGCTGAAGAAAGGCCTGGCCCTGACCCCGGTCAAATTCGGCATTTCGTTCACCGCCACCTTCCTCAACCAGGCCGGTGCGCTGATCCACATCTACACCGATGGCAGCATCCACCTGAACCATGGCGGCACCGAAATGGGCCAGGGCCTGAACACCAAGGTGGCGCAGGTGGTGGCACAGATCTTCCAGGTGGATTTCAGCCGTATCCAGATCACCGCCACCAATACCGACAAAGTGCCTAACACCTCGCCCACGGCCGCCTCGAGCGGTGCCGACCTGAACGGCAAGGCGGCGCAGAACGCGGCCGAGATCCTCAAGAAACGCCTGACCGAGTTTGCCGCACGGCACTACCAGGTGACCGAGGAAGACGTCGAGTTCCGCAACGGCCATGTGCGGGTGCGCGATCAGATCGTCAGTTTCGAGCAGCTGGTGCAGCAGGCCTACTTTGCCCAGGTGTCGCTGTCCAGCACAGGCTTCTATCGCACGCCGAAGATCTACTACGACCGCAGCCAGGCCCGTGGCCGGCCGTTCTACTACTTCGCCTTCGGCGCTGCCTGTGTGGAGGTGATCGTCGACACCCTGACGGGTGAATACAAGATGTTGCGCGCCGATATCCTGCACGATGTCGGTGACTCGCTGAACCCGGCCATCGACATTGGCCAGGTAGAGGGCGGTTTCATCCAGGGCATGGGCTGGCTGACCACCGAGGAACTGGTGTGGAACGCCAAGGGCAAGCTGATGACCAACGGCCCGGCCAGCTACAAGATTCCGGCAGTGGCCGACATGCCACTGGACCTGCGCGTGAAGCTGGTGGAAAACCGCAAGAACCCGGAAGACACCGTGTTCCACTCCAAGGCCGTGGGCGAGCCGCCGTTCATGCTCGGCATTTCCGCCTGGTGCGCGATCAAGGATGCCGTGGCGAGCCTTGCCGACTACCGCGTGCAGCCGAACATCGACGCGCCGGCAACGCCGGAGCGGGTGTTGTGGGGGTGTGAGCAGATGCGAAAGGCGGTGGCCCAGCAGCAACCGTCTGAACAGGAATTGGAAACCGTCACCCACTGACAACGCAAGGCCCTGTAGGAGCGGCCTTGTGTCGCGAAAGGGTCGCGAAGCGGCCCCAAGATCTTGGCTACTGCATAGATTGTCGGGGCTGCGGTGCAGCCCATTCGCGACACGAGGCCGCTCCTACAAGGGGGCCGTGTCGATCTTTAGAGAGGTCGCATCATGCACCAATGGATCAACGCCCTCGCCGACCACCAGGCCCGTGGCGAAGCCTGCGTACTGGTGACCATCATCGAGGAACGCGGCTCGACCCCGCGCAATGCCGGCTCGAAGATGGTGGTCAGCGCCAGCGGCCTGTTCGACACCATCGGCGGTGGCCACCTGGAATACAAGGCCCTGCACATCGCCCGGCAAATGCTTGAAGCACAACGCACCACGCCGCACCTGGAACGCTTCAGCCTCGGTGCCAGCCTGGGCCAGTGCTGCGGCGGCGTCACCGTGCTGCTGTTCGAACCCATGGCTGCCGTGCAGGCGCACATCGCCGTGTTCGGCGCGGGCCATGTCGGCCGCGCTCTGGTACCCTTGCTCGCCGCCCTGCCCTGCCGGGTGCGCTGGGTCGACTCGCGTGAACAGGAATTCCCCGCATTCATCCCCAACGGGGTGACCAAGGTGGTCAGTGAAGAGCCGGTCGACGAAGTGGCACAGCTGCCACCAGGTTGCTACTGCATCGTCATGACCCACAACCATCAGCTCGACCTGGAACTGACCGCCGCCATTCTCAAGCGCAACGACTTCACCTGGTTCGGCCTGATTGGCTCGAAGACCAAACGGGTCAAGTTCGAGCACCGCCTGCGCGAGCGGGGCTACGACGACGCGCTGCTGGCGCGCATGCGCTGCCCGATGGGCCTGGCCGAGGTCAAGGGCAAGCTGCCCATCGAGATCGCGGTGTCCATCGCCGGTGAAATCATCGCCACCTACAACGCCTGCTTTGGCCAGCACGACGCTGCCGCCAATGCCGGCCCCATTGCCCAGTTGCTGCCGCCCTCCCGGCGCAGCCAAGCCCTTTGACGAGTGAGTTATGACCGTTACCCGCAAAGCCTACCGTGCCGCCATCCTGCACAGCATCGCTGACCCTGCCGAGGTGGGCCTGGAGGCATCCCATGAATACTACGAAGACGGCCTGCTGGTCGTCGACGATGGCCGCATCAGCGCCGTTGGCCACGCCAGCGAGCTGCTGCCGACCCTGGCCGCCGACTTTCCGGTCGAGCACTACCAGGACGCACTGATCACCCCGGGTTTCATCGATACCCACATCCACTTCCCGCAAACCGGCATGATCGGCTCCTACGGCGAGCAGTTGCTGGACTGGCTGAACACCTACACCTTCCCGTGCGAAAAGCAGTTTGCCGACAAGGCCCACGCCGACCAGGTGGCGAAGATCTTCCTCAAGGAACTGCTGCGCAACGGCACCACCACCGCATTGGTATTCGGCAGCGTGCACCCGGAATCGGTGAATGCCCTGTTCGAAGAGGCCGAGCGCCTGGACCTGCGGCTGATCGCCGGCAAGGTGATGATGGACCGCAACGCCCCGGACTACCTGACCGACACTGCCGAGTCCGGCTATGCCGAAAGCAAGGCGCTGATCGAACGCTGGCACGGCAAGGGCCGCCTGCACTACGCCGTTACCCCGCGGTTCGCCCCGACCAGTACGCCTGAACAGTTGACCCTGGCCGGCCAGTTGCTCAAGGAGCACCCGGGCGTGTACATGCACACGCACCTGTCGGAAAACCTCAAGGAAATCGACTGGGTCAAGTCGCTGTTCCCTGAGCAGAAGGGTTACCTGGACGTCTATGACCACTTCGAGCTGCTGGGCGAGCGCTCGGTATTCGCCCACGGCGTGCACCTGTGCGACGACGAGTGCCAGCGCTTGGCCGAAACTGGCTCGGCCGTGGCCTTCTGCCCCACCTCCAACCTGTTCCTCGGCAGCGGCCTGTTCAACCTGCCGCAGGCCGAGTGCTTCAAGGTCAATGTGGGCCTGGGCACCGACGTCGGCGCCGGGACCAGCTTCTCGCTGCTCAACACCCTGAACGAGGCGTACAAGGTGATGCAACTGCAAGGCGCGCGCCTGCACCCGTTCAAGTCACTGTACCTGGCCACCCTCGGCGGCGCCCGTGCGCTGCGCCTGGACGACCGCATCGGCAGCCTGCGCCCCGGCAACGATGCCGACTTCGTGGTGCTGGACTACAAGGCCACGCCGCTGCTGGACTACCGCATTCAGCAGTCCAACAGCATTGAAGAGACCCTGTTCGTGCTGACCACCCTGGGTGACGACCGCACCGTGCGTGAAACCTACGCTGCCGGGCGTTGCGTGCACCAGCGCTAGCCGCCACAGCCCTGGTAGGAGCGGCCTTGTGTCGCGATGGGCTGCAGAGCAGCCCCAGGGCTGAGCACACATGCACACCCCTGGGGCTAACCAGGCAAACGATCAGCCCTTGACGGAAACCTTGGGCTTTTTCAGCAAATGCGAGAACACCGCATGCAGGTCGTCCGAGGCGCTTTCCTCGTCCAGGTTCAGCTTGCTGTCGATATGGTCCATGTGGTGCATCATCAGGCTCACCGCCTGCTGGGCATCGCGCGCCTCGATGGCGTCGATCAGCTGCATGTGTTCGTCATACGAGCAGTGCGAACGCGTGCCGCTTTCGTACTGGGCAATGATCAGCGAGGTCTGCGACACCAGGCTGCGCTGGAAGCTGACCAGCGGCGCATTGCCCGCTGCCTCGGCCAACTTGAGGTGAAACTCGCCGGACAGGCGGATACCGGCACCACGGTCGCCGCGCGAGAAGCTGTCACGCTCTTCACGCACCATTTGCCGCAGCTCGTTCAGTTGCTCGGCGGTGGCATGCTGCACGGCCAGTTCGGTAATGGCCCGTTCTACCATGCGCCGCGAGAAGAACACCTGGCGCGCCTCTTCAACGGTCGGGCTGGCCACCACGGCGCCGCGGTTGGGCCGCAGCAAGACCACGCTCTCGTGAGCCAGCCGCGACAGGGCGCGGCGGATGATGGTGCGGCTGACGCCGAAGATTTCGCCCAGCGCTTCCTCGCTCAACTTGGTGCCCGGGGCCAGCCGCTGTTCAAGAATCGCCTCGAAAATATGCGCGTAGACGATGTCGTCCTGGGTACCGCTGCGGCCGGCCTTGCCGACCCGTGCAGGTTTCTTCAGAGGTTGCAGCTGTTCGTTCATGGGCTCTCGAGGCACGAAGAGAAAGTATGGCGCCATTGTACACAGGCTGAGGCGATTCCGCAGGGGGCGTTTTCGCTATATAGCCGTTGTACGACGCATTGCGCGCACAAAACATAAAACATTATTTGCATTCTTTGTACACAAAAGCATAATCCATCGAGCAACTTCTTGACCCATAAGTCAACAAAACGGTCGGACGCCTGCCTCACCTCGCGGGGTCACCAAGTGCATGGCGCAGGAACTGGCCCCCACAACAACAAGAAAGACTTGAGGAGTACACGCTGTGGAAAGCCGCAAATCCGAAGCCCCTACGCTGGATCTTGCCCCGCCGCTCGAAACGAGTTGGCTGGAGCGGATTTTCAAACTCAAGCAACACGGCAGCACCGTCAAAACCGAACTGATCGCGGGGGTGACCACCTTCATCACCATGGCCTACATCATCTTCGTCAACCCCAACATCATGGCCGACGCCGGCATCGACCATGGCGCCGCCTTCGTCGCCACCTGCATCGCCGCGGCGCTGGGTTGCCTGCTGATGGGCCTGTACGCCAACTGGCCGGTGGGCCTGGCGCCGGGCATGGGGCTCAACGCCTTCTTCACCTACACCGTGGTCGGCACCATGGGCTACAACTGGGAAACCGCGCTGGGGGCCGTTTTCGTTTCGGGCGTGCTGTTCATGTTCCTGACCTTGTCGAAAGTGCGCGAATGGTTGCTCAACAGCATCCCGGTCAGCCTGCGCCATGCCATGGGGGCCGGCGTCGGATTGTTTCTCGGGCTGATCGGCCTGAAAACCGCCGGCATCATCGTCGACAGCCCCGCCACCCTGATCAAGCTGGGCTCGCTGCATGAGCCAGGGCCACTGCTGGCGGCGGTGTGCTTCCTGCTGATCGCCATCCTCAGCTACAAGCGCGTGTTCGGCGCGATCCTGATCAGCATCATCGGCGTGACCCTGGCCGGCTGGGGGCTGGGCCTGGTGAAATTTGGCGGGGTGATGTCGATGCCGCCGAGCCTGGCACCGACCTGGATGGCGATGGACGTGGCGGGCGTGTTCAACGTCAGCATGATCAGCGTGGTGCTGGCGTTCCTGTTCGTGCACATGTTCGATACGGCCGGCACGCTGATGGGCGTGGCCCAGCGGGCGAATCTGGTAGCACCGGACGGCCGTATCGAGAACCTGTCGCGGGCGTTGAAGGCCGACAGTGCATCGAGCGTGTTCGGCGCGGTGGTGGGTGTGCCGCCGGTGACCAGCTATGTGGAAAGTGCTGCGGGCGTGGCCGCTGGTGGCCGCACTGGCCTGACCGCCGTAGTAGTCGGCCTGCTGTTCGTCGCGGCGATGTTCTTCGCGCCATTGGCCGGGATGATTCCGGCCTACGCCACCGCCGGCGCGCTGATCTACGTGGCGATGCTGATGATGGGCAGCATGGCGCATATCCATTGGGATGAAGCCACCGACAGCATTCCGGCGATCGTCACGGTGATCATGATGCCGTTGACCTTCTCGGTTGCCGATGGTATTGCGCTGGGCTTTATCAGCTATGTGGCGTTGAAGGCGGGTACCGGCAAGTACAAGGAAATCTCCGCCAGCCTGTGGGTACTGTGCGCGATCTTCATTGCCAAGTTCGTGTTCCTCTGAGCCCCGGTAGCCTGGCTGTAGAGGTTTAGTGTTTTCAAGATCGAGCGCCGCCCGCGCGGCGCGCGATTTCATGCCCGCTAGAACATTCAAGCCGAACACCCCGCATCACCCACCACTTTCCTGCAGACGAAAAAAAGCCCGCCAGTGTGAGAGCGGGCCAAAGGACCTACGAAGATTCTTCTAGCGACCAACTAGCTTCCACGGTAGGTCGAATAGCTATACGGCGAGATCAACAGCGGCACGTGGTAGTGCTCCTGCTGCTCGTCGATGCCAAAGCGCAGCACCACAACATCCAGGAACGCCTGGGCCGGCAGTTGCACACCGCGGGCGCGGTAGTAGTCGCCTGCGCTGAACTGCAGCTGGTAGACGCCAGTGCGGTAGTCGTCGCCTTGCAACAGCGGCGCGTCGACGCGGCCATCGCTGTTGGTCAGGGCGGTGTTCACCAGCTCCAGTTGCTGGCCTTCGACACGGTACAGCTCGACCTTGATCGAGCTGCCCGGGCAGCCATGCGCGGCATCCAGTACGTGTGTGGTCAAACGTCCCATTGCGTGTCGCCTCTTGTTCAATCTGTGGGCAAGAAATACTCGCCAGCGCACCCAAACAGGGCCTGCGGCAGGCGCGAATGACGCTATTAAGACATTCCACCGCAAAATTGTACACAATTTTTTAGACCCAGCGGTCGCCCCCCCACCGCACCTTGCCCACAAACGACCCAGCAGTCGCGAATACAGGCGGGATAACGACGTCCACTTCATTATCTGACCAATCAGGCAGGTTTCTTGCACTGTATTTCTTGCTGGCAGTGAAGCGACAAAAGGGCAGAAATGCGGAAAAACAGGCTTACAAAAGATTTCATAAGTTGTATACAATCAGCCCATCCGGTGGTGCGACATCCCGACGCGGCCCGCCCACCCCCCGCACCAACGCACAAGAAGGAAGACTGCAGTGAGCGCTGACTATCCTCGCGACCTGATCGGTTACGGCAACAACCCTCCTCACCCGCAATGGCCGGGCAACGCTCGCATCGCGCTGTCTTTCGTGCTCAATTACGAGGAAGGTGGCGAACGCAACGTCCTGCACGGCGACAAGGAGTCCGAAGCGTTCCTCTCCGAAATGGTTGCTGCCCAGCCGCTGCAAGGCCAGCGCAACATGAGCATGGAGTCGCTGTATGAATACGGCAGCCGTGCCGGTGTATGGCGCCTGCTCAAGCTGTTCAAGGACAGCGGCGTCCCGCTCACCATCTTTGCCGTGGCCATGGCCGCCCAGCGCCACCCCGACGTGATCCGCGCCATGGCCGAAGCTGGCCACGAGATCTGCAGCCACGGCTACCGCTGGATCGACTACCAGTACATGGATGAGGCCCAGGAGCGCGAGCACATGCTCGAAGCCATCCGCATCCTCACCGAAATCACCGGTGAACGCCCAGTGGGCTGGTACACCGGCCGCACCGGCCCGAACACCCGCCGCCTAGTGATGGAGGAAGGTGGCTTCCTCTACGACAGCGACACCTACGACGACGACCTGCCCTACTGGGAGCCGAACAACCCGACCGGCAAGCCGCACCTGGTGATCCCCTACACCCTGGACACCAACGACATGCGCTTCACCCAGGTGCAGGGTTTCAACTGTGGCGAGCAGTTCTTCCAGTACCTGAAAGACGCGTTCGACGTGCTTTATGCCGAAGGCGCCGAAGCGCCGAAGATGCTCTCCATCGGCCTGCATTGCCGCCTG
The DNA here is from genome assembly GCF_009932375.1 of Pseudomonas juntendi. Classification (GTDB taxonomy): domain Bacteria; phylum Pseudomonadota; class Gammaproteobacteria; order Pseudomonadales; family Pseudomonadaceae; genus Aquipseudomonas; species Aquipseudomonas juntendi. Next base: position 34,867 of record NZ_BLJG01000013.1, on the reverse strand, counting down.
GTCGGCCGCCCGGCGCGCCTGGCTGCGCTCAAGCGCTTCATCGACTACGCCAAGAGCCACGAGCAGGTCTGGTTCGCCCGTCGCGTGGACATCGCCCGCCACTGGCACACCACCCACCCGTACAAGAAAGAGAACGCCTGATGACCGCCTTCAAGACCCTCAAGCCCTCCGCCCTGGACCGCGACGCCTTCGTCGAGGTATTCGCCGACATCTACGAGCACTCGCCGTGGGTCGCCGAAAAAGCCTATGACCTGGGCCAACTGGGTGAGCTGGACGAAGTCGAGGCGCTGCACCAGCGCATGAGCGATATCCTGCTCAGCGCCAGTCACACTGACCAGCTGGCACTGATCAATGCTCACCCGGACCTGGCCGGCAAGGCCGCCATCCAGGGCGAGCTCACCGCATCGAGCACCAACGAACAGGCCGGCGCCGGTATCCACCAGTGCACCGCCGAAGAGTTCGCCCGTTTCACCGAGCTGAACGATGCCTACAAGGCCAAGTTCCAGTTCCCGTTCATCATGGCGGTAAAAGGCAGCAACCGGCACCAGATACTCGCCGCGTTCGAAAAGCGCATCCACAACGACAGCGAGGCCGAATTCAAGGAAGCCTTGGCACAGATCAACCTGATCGCCCTGTTCCGCCTGCTGCAGCTGTAAGCGGCAGCCGACCCTCATTCAGTACAACGAACATAAAAGAGAGACCCGCATGCGCACCCTGATGATCGAGCCCCTGACCAAAGAAGCCTTCGCTCCCTTCGGCGACGTGATCGAAACCGACGGCAGCGACCACTTCATGATCAACAACGGCTCGACCATGCGCTTTCACAAGCTCGCCACGGTCGAGACCGCCGAGCCTGAAGACAAGGCGATCATCAGCATCTTCCGCGCCGATGCGCTGGACATGCCGCTGACCGTACGCATGCTGGAACGCCACCCGCTGGGCAGCCAGGCTTTCATCCCGCTGCTCGGCAACCCCTTTCTGATCGTGGTCGCGCCCATTGGCGATGCACCTGTATCAGGCTTGGTCCGTGCCTTCCGCAGTAATGGCAGGCAGGGCGTTAATTACCATCGCGGCGTCTGGCACCACCCGGTGCTGACGATCGAAAAGCGGGATGACTTCCTGGTGGTTGATCGCAGCGGTTCTGGCAACAACTGCGATGAGCATTACTTCACCGAGGAACAGATGCTGATCCTCAATCCCCACCAATAAGAAAAGGTCGGTCATCGTTCTCGGTGATCGGCAGAGGTACATACTGTGGAAGCACACCTTCACGAATGGCTGAACCTGAGCATTCGCTGGGTTCACATGATCACCGGCGTGGCCTGGATCGGTGCATCGTTCTACTTCGTCTGGCTGGAGAACCACCTGAACCGAAGCAACCCGCGCGATGGGTTGTCGGGTGATCTCTGGGCGATTCACGGCGGTGGTATCTACCACCTGGAGAAATACAAGCTCGCCCCCCCGAAAATGCCCGAGAACCTGCACTGGTTCAAATGGGAAGCCTACTTCACCTGGATGTCCGGTATCGCCTTGCTGTGCGTGGTGTTCTACTGGAACCCGACGCTGTACCTGCTGGCCCCTGGCAGTACCCTCAGCGGTGCCGAAGGCGTGGCCATCGGTATCGGCTCGCTGGTCGCCGGCTGGTTCATCTACGACTTCCTGTGCGACTCGCCGCTGGGCAAGAAGCCGGCGTTGCTCGGTGCCGTGCTGTTCGTGCTGATCATCGCCGCCTGCTGGGGCTTCAGCCTGGTGTTCAGCGGCCGCGGTGCCTACCTGCACACCGGCGCGATCATCGGCACCATCATGGTCGGCAACGTGTTCCGCATCATCATGCCGGCCCAGCGCCAGCTGGTGGCCGCGATCGAGAACAACCAGACGCCCGACCCGGTACTGCCGGCCAAAGGCCTGTTGCGCTCGCGTCACAACAACTACTTCACCCTGCCGGTGCTGTTCATCATGATCAGCAACCACTTCCCGAGCACCTACGGTAGCCAGTACAACTGGCTGATCCTGGCCGGTATCGCGGTAGCTGCGGTGCTGATCCGCCACTACTTCAACACCCGCCACGACAGCAACAAGTACGCCTGGACCTTGCCTGTCGGTGCCCTGGCAATGATTTGCCTGGCCTACGTCACCGGCCCCAAACCGATGGCAGTGAGCCCTGAGCAGGCCGCCGCGAAGATCGAGTACCAGCCTCTGCCGGCTACGGCTGTGGGTGGCAAGACCGCCGCCGAGCAACGCGCCGAAGAGGCCGCCAAGGCCGCCGCAGCGCCTGCCGAAGCCCCGGCCCAGGCTACGGCCCAGGCCGGTGCTGGCGACTTCGACAAGATCCACAATGTCATCCAGGAACGCTGCACCGTGTGCCACTCGGCCAAACCGACCAGCCCACTGTTCAGCGCCGCCCCTGCCGGCGTGATGTTCGACACCCCGCAGCAGATCCAGGCCCAGGCCGCGCGCATTCAGGCGCAGGCAGTGGCCAGCCAGATCATGCCGCTGGGCAACATCACCCAGATGACCACCGAGGAGCGCAAGCTGGTCGGTGACTGGATCGCCAAGGGCGCCCAGGTCAACTGATCGAGCCACAAGCGTCAAGCTGCAAGCCTCAAGCTGTACGTAGTAGGAAGCAAGCATCGAGTGCCAGGCTCCAGTGCGGATACCAAGCTTTTTCTTGAAGCTTGCCGCTTGGAGCTTGGCACTTGGATCCGAGAATAAAAACAAAACTCGAGGTGCTGCATGTCCGAGTCCCGCAAGGCGTACATACCCGTTGCGCCACCGCGCGAACCCTTGCCCCTGTTCCAACTGTTCCTGGTTGGCCTGCAACACGTTTTGCTGATGTACGGTGGCGCCATCGCTGTGCCGCTGATCATTGGCCAGGCCGCCGGGCTGTCCCGTGAAGAAGTCGCTTTCCTGATCAACGCCGACCTGCTGGTCGCTGGCGTCGCCACCATCATCCAGTCGTTCGGTATCGGCCCGGTGGGCATCCGCATGCCAGTGATGATGGGTGCCAGTTTCGCAGCCGTGGGCAGCATGGTGGCCATGGCCGGCATGCCCGGTGTAGGCCTGCAGGGGATCTTCGGCGCGACCATCGCCGCCGGCTTCTTCGGCATGCTGATCGCACCGTTCATGTCCAAGGTCGTGCGCTTCTTCCCACCGCTGGTCACCGGAACGGTGATCACCTCGATTGGCCTGTCGCTGTTCCCGGTAGCGGTCAACTGGGCCGGTGGCGGCCAGGATGCCAGTACGTTCGGCTCGCCGATCTACCTGCTGGTGGCCGGCCTGGTGCTGGCCGTGATCCTGCTGATCAACCGCTTCATGCGCGGCTTCTGGGTCAATGTGTCGGTGCTGGTTGGCATGGGCCTGGGCTACGTGCTGGCCGGCACCATCGGCATGGTCGACCTGTCAGGCCTGAGTGAAGCGCCGTGGTTGCAGGTGGTGACGCCCCTGCACTTCGGCATGCCGACCTTCAGCCTGGCACCGATCCTGTCCATGTGCCTGGTGGTGGTGATCATCTTCGTCGAGTCCACGGGCATGTTCCTGGCCCTGGGCAAGGTGACCGACCGCGAAGTCACCCCAGGCATGCTCCGCCGCGGCCTGCTGTGCGATGCCGGTGCCTCGTTCATCGCCGGCTTTTTCAACACCTTCACCCACTCGTCGTTCGCCCAGAACATCGGCCTGGTGCAAATGACCGGGGTCCGCTGCCGCTTTGTCACCATCGTGGCCGGCGCCCTGCTGATTCTGCTCAGCCTGCTGCCCAAGGCAGCGTTCCTGATCGCCTCGATCCCGCCCGCGGTACTGGGTGGGGCGTCGATCGCCATGTTCGGCATGGTGACCGCTACCGGGATCAAGATCCTCCAGGAAGCCGACATCGGCGACCGCCGCAACCAGTTGCTGGTTGCGGTAAGCGTGGGCTTCGGCTTGATCCCCGTGGTGCGCCCGGAGTTCTTCGCGCAGATGCCGCAGTGGATGGAGCCCATCACCCACAGTGGCATCGCCATGGCCACGGTCAGCGCCCTGGTGTTGAACGTGCTGTTCAACATTCTGGGCGGTGCCGACCGCGCGGTGCACAACGACGCCTGTCACCAGCACTGAGGCAAAACCCCTTCGAGTGAACGGGAGCGGCCTGTAGCCGCTCCGGTCTCGAACCGCCGTAGACGCTATACCGTCGGCCCGCCGGAATGGGCCGCCCGGGGCACCTGCACGCCAAAAAAACCCAAAAAAAACAATAAGTCCGGGAAGCACAACATGAAACGCATCACCACGTCCCTCTTGCTGGGCAGCAGCCTGCTGGCCACCGTTCCTGCCCACGCGGGCGAATGGCTGCAATGGCACGGCGAAAGCCTGACCTACCTGTACGGCAAGGACTTCAAGGTCAACCCCAGCATCCAGCAAACGGTTACCTTCGAGCACGCCAACAAATGGAAGTACGGCGACACTTTCATGTTCGTCGACAAGATTTTCTACAACGGCAAAGCAGACGCCAGCAAGGGCGTGACCACCTACTACGGTGAGTTCAGCCCGCGCCTGTCATTCGGCAAGATCTTCGACCGCAAACTGGCGTTCGGCCCGGTCAAGGATGTGTTGCTGGCCATGACCTACGAACGAGGCGAAGGCGACAACGAGGCCTACCTGATCGGCCCCGGCTTCGACCTGGCCATCCCGGGCTTCAACTACTTCACCCTCAACTTCTATGTGCGCAACACCGAGGGCAGCCGCCCCGGGGACAATGTGTGGCAGATCACCCCCGCCTGGTCGTACACCCTGCCGGTGGGCAAGTCCGACATCCTGATCGATGGTTACATGGACTGGGTGACCGACAACGACCAGACCCGCCGTGGCACCTACCACGCCAACCTGCACGTCAACCCGCAGGTCAAATATGACCTGGGCAAGGCCCTGAACCTGGGGGCAAAGCAGCTTTATGTGGGCTTCGAGTACAGCTACTGGAAGGACAAGTACGGCATCGACAGCCGCGGCAACCTGGACAGCAACCAGAGCGTGGCGAGCGCGCTGATCAAGGTACACTTCTAAGAAGTTGACCAAACGCACAAGTTTGATTCACAGCGCTCCAGGACGGAGCACTTGAGGCGCGGCGCGCAAGCCAGTAATCTGCGCGCCCCCTCGATCAGGGCAGAACGGATTCTGCCTGCGTTTACTGACCGCTCAGTCAATGAATACGGGCGGTTGGCGAACGTGTTGCCAGCCTGAAAGACCCTTTTCATCCGTTCAGAACGAAGTCGAGCAGGAAGGTTTTGCCAACCCGGAAAAGTTGGCCCAACCCTTGCCAAACAGCTGTGGCCTATCGAAAAAAGCTGACTCAAAAGACAAAAAGCGCCAACAACGAGCGCAGACAACAGATCAAACAAGGGAGCGACACTCGCAATGCGTATCATCAACAGCCTGATCCTTGCTGGCGGCCTGCTGGCCTGCGGCACCACCTTCGGCGGTGACTTGCTGCAATGGCAGAACAACAGCCTGACCTACCTGTGGGGCAAGAACTTCAAGGTCAACCCGCCAACCCAGCAAACCGTGACCTTCGAACATGCCGATGGCTGGAAGTACGGCGACAACTTCATCTTTGTCGACAAGATCTTCTACCAGGGCCAGAAGGACGAGGGCAACGGCCCGAACACCTACTATGGCGAGATCAGCCCACGCCTGTCGTTTGGCAAGATCTTCGACCAGAAGCTGGAGTTCGGCCCGGTCAAGGACGTGCTGCTGGCCATGACCTACGAGTTTGGCGAGGGTGATACCGAGTCGTACCTGATCGGCCCGGGCTTCGACCTGGCCATCCCCGGTTTCGACTACTTCCAGCTGAACTTCTACAACCGCACCACCGACGGCAGCCGTGCCGGCGACAATGTGTGGCAGATCACGCCGGTGTGGTCGTACACCATCCCGGTGGGGGATTCCGACGTACTGATCGACGGCTTCATGGACTGGGTGGTCGACAACGACCAGAACCGCCGTGGTACCTACCACGCCAACCTGCACTTCAACCCGCAGATCAAGTACGACCTGGGCAAGGCGCTGCACTTTGGCGAGAAGCAGTTGTACGTGGGTGTGGAGTATGACTACTGGAAGAACAAGTACGGCATCAAGGACAGCGATGCCTTCACCACCGACCAGAACACCATGAGCTTCCTGGTCAAGGTGCACTTCTGACCTGAGCCCTCGGGGCCGCGCTGCGGCCCATTCGCGGGCATGCCCGCTCCCACAGGGTTCGTACTTCGTTCAAGTTATGCGCAGCACCTGTGGGAGCGGGCGTGCCCGCGAATAGCGGTGTAGCTGGTGCCGCCCAGTCTTTCGACATTTATATTCGAATGACTTATTTGGGCGGACTCTCATCTCAGAAGCTAGCTGTATATGAGGTAAGTTATGCCAAACCAGGCTGCGCCTAGATAAAGTAGCCAGTTACTGATTCGTAGCTGTGTTCTTAAATGCTTCGGGAAGTCGTCAATATCTTTTTGGTCTAGTTTGTTGTGACGGATGTGCAGGTTTTTTATTGGCCAAAAAAGTATGGCAGATACGACGCCTACTAACTGTAGTCGTGAGCGAAGATTTTGTTTGCCCCATATGGCAATATTTAATTTCAGCCAGTAACTGCTTGGTAGTGCTGGAATCATTTTTTCTAGAGTTTTCGCTTGCGCCAAGCGAATATAGAATGCCAGTCCGATCATGATCATGAAGCATGACGTCGTCGCCATGAATAATTTCATGGCTTTCGCTGCTAATCCGATCAGTGCAAGTGCAAAAGGTGTCGCGACAAAGGCAAGGCGCCATATTAATTCCATATGATCATTCGTGCTCGATAAATTCATTTAGCTCCTCGCCGATGTACTCCCCAGCGTTCATGTCTGCGACACTTCCGGCAAGAGGCCCGCTCGCCTCTTTTCAAGGTGGGAGCCAGGAACCTAGCAGGCTGTGGGCGGGTAGTTTTGGGGTGGGAAGGGGTTAGGAAGAGCCCTACAAGAGATAGAGATTTGGACTGCATGTTTTTTTGACGGCAAGGCCGGCCCTTTCGCGGGTGAACCCGCTCCCACAGGATTTGTGCATAGCCTGAAAGATGCTCAATGTCCGTGGGAGTGTGGGGGCGCGGTGAGTCCTCATGCAACGCTGGGCAACGCGGGTCACTGTATTAATGGCGAATAAGCCGACATGAAACCAAATAGAGCGGTGATTGGTATCCAGCAGATAATCAAGCATTCAACATTTGCCCAAGTTATTTTTGAATTTTCGAACCCGCATCCATCACCCTCGCAAACATTGGCTGACTGTTGTATTTGCACCATTGCGACTGAGAAAAAGGTGGTGTAGAGGAGTGTGAGCATGATCGGAATCATGGTGAAAAAGGAAAGTGGCAGGCTATCAAAAAACTTTTCGGATACATAGAATTCCCAGCACGCTATCAATAGGATAGGTGTGTAAAGCATCAGAGTGACACTGATGGCACTCCTTTCTCCTGGCTGATTCGCTTGAGTACAGCGAGCGACGATTTTTTTCATCAAGAAAAATATTGTGAAAGCTCCGAATATTGTACGCAGCAGCGGGATGAGTCAGAGGCCATGCTGACCTCTGATGAATAACCAGTGTCGATAGTGCCAGTAATAGAGGTACAGGCCCATGGACAAGGAAGTCATGATTATGAGTTTTGAGATTGAAACGACATAAAGCTGTGGTTTTTTGCAGGGTGAGGTGGTTAGCGATTCCGTATGGTGTTTCTGGTCTGAGTTCATAGTGTGGTTCTCATTTTATTAGCTTCATTAGGTAATATGCCGCTACCCATACAATGCCAATGGTATTAAGCGAGGATGCGATAAGTATTTTTCTTCTTAATTTTCTAGGGAATTGTAAGTGGTCTTGCTCATCCAATAGCCCACTGCGAATGCTTGAGGCGGGAGAACCAATGGTGCCAGCGATTACAGAAATAACTAGGATCCTGGAACCTATTTTGTTCTCTCCCCACATGCTGGTCGCAAATGGAAGGCAAGCGCTCCGTTGGAGCGCTGAGGTCATTTCTTTATATTGGTGAGAGCAGGCGATGTGAAGGTCAGATGCAAGCCCGATTAACGCGAGAAATATAGGAGTGCCCAACAGAAATAGTCTTAGTTTTACGTCAAGGTGGTCAATCATCTCCAAAGGCCTCGAAGATTAATTCGCCGAACTCCTCGCCAGCCTCCATGCCACCTATGCTACCGGCCAAAGCGCCTCCACCGGTGATTACTACTCCGCATACCAGGGCGTAGGGGCCGGCTCTCCAGCAAATCTTCGCAGAGATTTCGCCTACAAGCTTTCCTCCCAGCCACCCACCAGCTAAGCCACCGGCGAAATTACCTGCTTCGGTAACGCTGACTTTTTTACAGGTACTTGTGTTGCCCTCTTTGCATACCTCAGAAATCTTTAGTGTAGATCCGCCCGCGCCGGTAGCAACGGCAATATATCCTCCGGCTTTTAAATATTTGGCCATCTTGGCCAGCTTATCCAAATGTGTCGAGTAGCCGGGGATGTGTGTCGGGCCTCCCGCCTTACTCCAGTGATGCACCAAGCTTCTCGACGAGATTCCCAAGTCTCGACGCAAACTTTCATAATTACCGAGATTGAGCCGCTTGTTCAGAACGGTTGCCTTTAGATTTGAGCTCAATTGCTTAAATAGTTTTTGACGCTCTGCAAAAAATTCAGGGTGCCTAAGATGCCCGTGTTTGATGAATTGATTTTTATGCAGGTCTTCAATTTTTCGCAATATGTCGCTGAGTTCATCCAGCGACTTGCCGACCATCGCCTCGCTGACCCCCATCGCCAGGCTCACATCGCTGAGCAACCCGGCGATCTCGGCCTGATGGCGCATCAAGAATTCGGCTTCCTCCGGCGTCAGTTCCGCTAACGCTTCCCTAGCCTGTTTCGCCGCACTCATTGCAGACAGTTCTTCGCGCGTACATACCGGCCGCCGCAAACCATCACCAATGACAAAAATCTCACCTGCCTTGAACCCACGCTGATGCGTCGGGTTCAGCCGCTCCAGAATTGACCGAGGCAGGTTGGCCTGCGGCGCGCCCAGTTCAGCCAGTACTTCTTGATACGTCATGCAACGCGGAACGATGTAGAACCCAGGCTCCATGCCTTGTGGAGTGGGCGAAGGCTGAGCTACTTCTGGCTGATAGGTGCTTCTGCTCGGGCTACGCGCCTGAGCCTGCGCGGGTGCCTCACGAACAGGCTCAGGTGCTGGTGCCCTGTGCGACGCCGGTGTTGCAGCCCCACCTGCAACCACGCGATTGCTGCCCTGTGGGCACCCGCATTGCACCAGTGCGCCGTCCAGAGCCGTGGGAATACCGTCCTGCCGCCAGCGGGACTCGCCCTCGACGATGGTGCCCGCTTGCCCACATAGCGGGCAGGGCGTGGTCGGGTCGCCTAGCAGCAGCCAATTGCGGCCATGCACACGGCCCCTGGCCTGGCTGGCAATGCAGATGGCGCCTGTGGTGGTGTGGTCGCCGTCCAAGCCTTGGTATCGGCCAAAGATGTTCATGCGCAGGCTCATGGCTCGCCTTTTTTCGAGGTGGGAGCCATGAACCTAGCAGGCTGTGGGCGGGTTTTTTGGGGGCGTGGAGGCTTTAGGAAGGCGCCTACAGTGAATAGAGAATTGGACTACATGCTTGTTGGGCGTGGCGCTCTCGCTGTAAGCCGGGGATGGCTGACAGGTGTTCGCCGAGATATTTTTAGCGCCTGTGAGATCGAACGCTTCGGCGCTCGATCTCGCAGGCGCTGAATGTGTCGAGGCGAACACTTCGGCGCTCGGTCTCACCCGCGCCGCAGATCTTATGGCGAACACCTGCCAGCCCAGATGCAGGCTCAAGACATGCATCTGCAACCCATGCCCCCACCACCACACCTTTAGTCACGAATGCCACTTTGCCAACCCCGCAGGCAGTGCTTCACTGGGTCTTTCAAGCCTACCCGGATCCAGGAGCCCCCGATGAACCTGCACCAGTACGCTGAAACCCACGAAGTTACCAACCAGCCACCGTCCCTCGACGGTGCCAACCTTTACCGCCTCGACCTGCCACTCCAGGAGTGGTCGCGGCGTTTCGGCGCGGGCTGGGCGCAGTCGCGGATCGATGCCTACGGCGCCCTGGCCGGGGGGCCGCTGATGCAGGCTGGCTTTCTGGCCAACGCCCACAAACCCGAATTCAGCAGCCACGACCGCTACGGCCATCGCATCGACCTGGTCGAGTTCCACCCGGCCTACCACGAACTGATGCGCACCGCGATCGAGCACGGCCTGCCGTCGCTGCCATGGGCCGAGCCGCGCCCCGGGGCGCATGTGGCACGTGCATCCATGACCTACCTGCACAGCCAGGCCGAAGCCGGCAGCGGCTGCCCGTTGACCATGACCTTCGCCGCCGTGCCAGCCCTGCGCTTGCAACCCGAGCTGGCCGAGTACTGGCTACCGAAAATCCTCGCCTGCGAATATGACCCGCGCAACATCGGCGACCGGCACAAGGCCGGGGTCACCCTGGGTATGGCGATGACCGAAAAACAGGGCGGCACCGATGTGCGGGCCAACACCACCCGGGCCTACCCGGTCGGGGCGCCGGGCTCGGGTCAGGCCTATGAGCTGGTCGGCCACAAGTGGTTCTGTTCGGCGCCGATGTGCGATGCCTTCCTTACCCTGGCACAGACCGAAAAGGGGCTGAGTTGTTTCCTGCTGCCGCGCCACCGCCCGGATGACAGCCGCAACCAGTTCTATATCCAGCGCCTGAAGAACAAGCTGGGCAACAGCTCGAACGCCTCCAGCGAGGTGGAGTTTCGCGGGGCGTTGGCGTGGATGATCGGCGAAGAAGGCCGTGGTGTGCCGACTATCATCGAAATGGTCGCCATGACCCGCTTCGATTGCATGGTCGGCTCCAGTGCGCTGATGCGCCAGGCGCTGACCCAGGCTACCCACCACTGCGCGTACCGCAAGGTCGGTGGCCGCGTGTTGAATGAGCAGCCGCTGATGCAGAACGTGCTTGCCGACCTCGCCCTGGAGAGCGAGGCTGCGCTCGCCCTCAGCCTGCGCATGGGGCAGGCGCTGGAGCAGCTCGAAGATCCGCAGCAGGCGCACTTCGCCCGCCTGGTGACGGCAGTGGGCAAGTACTGGATCTGCAAGCGTGCGCCGGCCATGATCAACGAAGCCGCCGAATGCCTGGGCGGTGCCGGTTATGTGGAAGACAGCATCCTGCCCCGGCTGTACCGCGAAGCACCGGTGAACTCGACCTGGGAAGGCTCGGGCAATGTGCAGTGCCTGGATGTGCTGCGGGCCCTTTCCAAGGAACCGGGGGTGCTCGATGCCTTGTTCGCCGAGCTGGGCGATGGGCATGGCGACCCACGTTTGGCGGCGCATATCGGCAACCTCAAGGGGGCGTTTGCCGATACTGGCGACATGCAGTACCGCGCGCGGCAACTGACCGAGGATATTGCCCTGGCGTTGCAGGCCAAGCTGTTGCTGGAGGCGGGCAATGCGTTGGTGAGTGATGCGTTCATTGGCAGCCGGTTGGCGGGGGGTGGCCGGGTGTATGGGGCGTTGCCGCGTGGTGTGGATGTGCAGGCATTGGTGGCGCGGGCGACGCCAGCCTGGGCGAATTGATTCGGCTTCTTCGCGGGCATGCCCGCTCCCACAAGATCTTCATGGATGTCCCGGGCGGTGCCGTACCTGTGGGAGCGGGCGCGCCCGCGAAGAATCCAGCACCGATCAATGGGGGTGTATTTAGCCAAGAAGGCAGGCAAGATGGTTCACATGCATGTCCAGACAGGAAGCACAGTGTGAGCCACGCTTTTGTAGTCGTTGATACCCCCGAACAGGCCGTCGATCGTCTGGCGGCCCTGCATGAACAAGCCACCGGTGCCCTAAGCCTTGCGCTCAAGCGTTATCTGAAAGACCGCACCGAACCCGACGCTGAGCAGCGCGACCTGTTCCGCTACCCGGCCCTGCGTCTGACCTACTACAGCCATGGCGAAGTCGCCGCCACCACGCGCGCCTATGCCAAGGTGCAGGTGGCCGGCACCTACAGCGTCACTGTCACCCAGCCCGCGGCGTTCCGTGGTTATCTGCTGGAGCAACTGCGCCCGCTGATGCACGACTACACCGTTACCGTAGAAGTGGGCGTCAGCGAACAGAATATCCCTTACCCCTATGTGGTCGACCAGGGTGACGAACTGGCCGGCAGCGGCATCACCGCTGCGCAGCTGGCGCGGGTGTTCCCCAGCACCGACTTGTCGGCCGCCACCGACAATATCGCCGACGGCCTGTACGACTGGGATCATGCCGACGTGTTGCCGCTGGCACTGTTCGATGCCGCACGCGTCGACTTCTCGCTGCGCCGCCTGGTGCATTACACCGGCAGCGACTGGCGCCACATGCAGCCGTGGATCCTGCTGACCAACTACCACCGCTATGTCGACCAGTTCATCAGCCATGGCCTGGAGCAGTTGCGTGACGACCCGCGTTTCGTGCGCATGGTGCTGCCGGGCAACGTGGCCATCGAAAAGGGCATGGACCATGGCGAAGCCCAGGCGCTGGTTGCCAGCGTGGTCTGGCACCGTTACCAGATGCCGGCCTACCACCTGATCGCCGCCGACGGTGACGGCATCACCCTGGTCAACATCGGCGTCGGCCCGTCGAATGCGAAGAACATCACCGACCATCTGGCGGTGTTGCGCCCGCATTGCTGGTTGATGATTGGCCACTGCGGCGGCCTGCGCCAGTCGCAGACCATTGGCGACTATGTTCTGGCACACGCCTACATGCGCCGCGACGGCATTCTCGACCGCGTGGTGCCGCCGAACATTCCGATCCCGGCGCTGGCCGAAGTGCAGTTGGCGCTGCAGGAAGCGGCTGCGCAAGTGACCGGAGAGCGTGGCGAACAGTTGAAGAAGCGCCTGCGCACCGGCACCGTGCTGACCTACGATGACCGTAACTGGGAGCTGCGCTGGGCCCAGGAGCGGCCGCTGATCAACCTCTCACGTGCCGTGGCGGTAGATATGGAAAGCGGCACCATTGCCGCCCAGGGCTACCGCTTGCGGGTACCGTACGGCACCTTGCTGTGCGTGTCCGACAAGCCGCTGCACAGCGAGATCAAGCTGCCAGGTTCGGCCAACGCCTTCTATAACCGGGCGGTCAGCCAGCACCTGAAGATCGGCATTGCCGCCCTCGACCTGCTGCGCACCGAGCTCAACTCGTTGCACTCGCGTAAACTGCGCAGCTTCGATGAGCCGCCGTTCCGCTGAGGATCCATGTCACTGCCACCCCGTAACAAGCCGCGCCGCCCCCAGGCGCGGCCTGCCGCCGGCCCGCGTCGCCAGGCCAAGGCGCCGCCGGCCGAGCCCCGCCTGATCCTGTTCAACAAACCGTTCGACGTGCTGACCCAGTTCAGTGACGGTGAAGGGCGGGCGACGCTCAAGGACTTCATCGACATCCCGGGCGTATACCCGGCCGGGCGGCTGGACCGTGACAGTGAAGGCTTGCTGTTGCTGACCAACGATGGCGGGCTGCAAGCGCGGATTGCCGACCCCAGGCACAAGCTGGCCAAGACTTACTGGGTGCAGGTGGAAGGTGAGCCGAGCGACGAGCAGTTGCAGCGTTTGCGTGACGGCGTGGAGCTGAACGATGGGCCGACCTTGCCGGCCGAGGCGCGGCGCCTGGCCGAGCCCGCGTTGTGGCCGCGCAACCCGCCGGTGCGTTTTCGCAAGAGCGTGCCGACCAGCTGGCTGGAGCTGGTGATTCGTGAAGGGCGTAACCGCCAGGTGCGGCGCATGACGGCAGCGGTGGGGTTGCCGACCTTGCGCCTGGTGCGGGTACGCATTGGTGACTGGGCGCTGGAGGGGCTGGAGCAGGGGTGCTGGCGCGAGGTTCCGGCAAAATTGCAGCGCTAGTGGGGGCCGCTTTGCGGCCCATCGCGACACAAGGCCGCTCCTACAGAACCGCGCAAACCCATGCCTTGGGTCGCGATCCCCGCTTTGTGCGACCCCTGTAGGAGCGGCCTTGTGTCGCGATGGAGCGCAAAGCGCTCCCCGCATTCCCAAGGCCTAAACCCCTTCAAGAAACCCCACCACCACGCTCTTGATGATAAAGGCCAGCACCCCCAGCCCCAGCACGAAGAACAGGATCAGCGTACCGAACTTGCCCGCCTTGGACTTTTTCGCCAGGTCCCAGACGATGAAACCCATGAAACCGATCAGCACGGTGACCAGGATGATCATCATCCACTCTTCGAATACGGCGGGATCCATCGGTGTTCTCCAGGCAGTTTGAGCGCTCGAGTATACGCCCGCAGGCGCGGGCAATTACCGAAGGTGGGTCAATGGCAGCTCGGTGCTGGCCAGCACCTGGTTCAGCACGAAACTCGAACGCACGCTGGTGACGCCTTCGATGCGGGTCAGGCTGCCGAGCAGCAGTTTCTGGTAGTGGTCCATGTCGGGCACCACCACCTTCAACTGGTAGTCGGCATCCATGCCGGTGACCAGGCTGCATTCCAATACCTGTGGCAGGTTGCGGATAGCGGCCTCGAAGGTCTCGAAGCGCTCCGGCGTGTGCCGGTCCATGCCGATCAGCACGTAGGCGGTCAGGCTCAGGCCCAGCTTCTTGCGGTCGAGCAGGGCGACCTGGCGGGAGATGTAGCCGTCGTCCTCCAGCTGCTTGACCCGACGCGAGCATGGCGAAGGCGACAAGCCGATGCGCTCGGCCAGTTCCTGGTTGGAAATGCGCGCATCGCGCTGCAATTCGGCGAGGATGCTCAGGTCATAGCGGTCGAGTTTGCTCATGGCATTTGCCTTTTCTGTTCGGATTGCGGCGAATTATCATTCCAGGGTGAAAAATTGCGCAAGTACTATTTATATGAGCAATCTTCGCAATCCGCTGCCGCCAGCTGTCCGGTATCTTTATCAACAGAATCACTGCCCGGACATCAGTCCACGGCGACGCGCCCTAGGCGGGCGGTCGCGGCCAGCCATCCAACCGGATCCGCAGGCCCCCGGGCTACACAGCTTCCAGAAGACGCTGTGAGGTGAGCCGGCGCCACAAGTGCCGAGCACGGACGACAATTCCTGAAGGGAGGCCCTGCGGCCTCCCTTTTTTCATGTCGGTAATTTTAATTGGCCGGCCTGAAGAGCACGGTAGACTGGCTGCCTGCTGCAGTTTACCTACCGAGAGGAATACCATGACGTCGCGCATCTGGCAGTTGGCAGGTGTTGGTTTGCTGGGGTTGGGCATCAGCCTTGGGGCGCTGGCCGAAGGGCCCGGCGACCCTGGGCCCGGTCGGCCGCTGAACGCCCGCGACGAAGTGCGCCAGACCCAGCCGCCCCGGCAGGGCTACTATCAGGATATTCCCCGCCGCGATGGGGATGAGCATCGCTGGCAAGCCGGGGGGCCGGGGCCAAGGCCCGGTGGCGACTGGCAGGGGCGCCCGGACGGCCATGGCAATGGCTGGGGGCCGGGGCCGCAGTACCGCCCTGGGCACACGGTCGATCGTTTCCCTGACCGCTACTGGAAAGTGCCCTATCGCGGCCATGACTACTTCTACTCCGGCGGTTACTGGTACCGCCCGCATGGCGGCAATTACATCGTGGTAACCCCGCCTTACGGTGTGCGGGTCAATTACCTGCCGCCGTATGCACGGGAAGTGTGGGTGGGTGGGGCGTTGTTCTTCCTGGTTGCCGATACCTACTACCAGTACATGGCAGACAGCCAGGAATATGTGGTGGTCAACCCGCCGGCAGTGGCGCCGCCACCCGCGCCGCCACCGCCGGTTGCGGGCGGCTATGACGTGGTGGCGTACCCGATGTATGGCCAAGGCCCGGAGCAGCAGGAGCAGGACCGTTACCAGTGCCACCGCTGGGCGGTCAGCCAGTCAGGCTTCGACCCCGCCACCGCGACTTACGCGCCGCCGCCAAATGTGCTCAGCAATTACCAACGCGCACTGGGGGCCTGCTTCAGCGGCCGAGGGTACAGCGTCAACTGACCCACGCACAGGTTCAGACCGGGTCGGCATGCACCATCACATCCGCTTGCGGATAACGCTGGCGGATCACCCGCGAGGCTTCCACGCACAGCTCATGGGCATCATGCAGCGGCAACTGCCCGGGCAAATCCAGGTGCAGTTGTACGAACCACTGGTTGCCCGACAGCCGCGTACGCAGGTCGTGCACGCCTTTGACCCCGGGAATGGCCAACACCAGCGCGGCCATTTCCTCGCCCACATCGCCGGGCAGCTCCTTGTCCATCAGGATGGCGATACTCTCGCGCGCGATCTGCAGCGCGCTCCACAGGATGTAGAGGGCAATGCCCAGGCCGAACAGCGCATCCAACTGCGGCCAGCCGAAACGGGCCAGTAACAGCGCCAGCAGGATGCTGCTATTGAGCAGCAGGTCCGAACGGTAGTGCAGCGAGTCGGCCCGGATCGCCGTCGAGCCGGTCAGGCGGATGACCTTGTATTGGAATGCCAGCAGGGCGACCGTCAGCACCAGTGACAGCAGCATCACCGCGATACCGATGCTGGTATCACCCAAGGGTTGTGGCGTATGCAGGCGCTCCACCGCCTGCACGCCGATCAATACGGCACTGACGCCGATGAACAGCGCCTGCGCCATGCCGGCCAGGGCTTCGGCTTTGCCGTGACCGAAGCGGTGGTCGTCATCAGCCGGGCGCAGGGCGTAGTGCACGGCCAGCAGGTTGAGGAACGAGGCGACGGCGTCCAGTGCCGAGTCGGTGAGCCCGGCCAGCAGGCTGACCGAGCCGCTCAGCCACCAGGCCAGCGCCTTGCTCACTACCAGGATGCCGGCCACCGCCAGCGAGGCGCGAGTGGCCAGGCGCAACAGGCGCTGGTGTTCAGCCGGGGTGGTTATCATCCGTGGTCAGGTCCTTGTGGTTCAGGCTGCTGGCATCAGGCCAAGGCTGGCCAATTGCTCGACACTGCCGCGGTGCTGGATAAGCCGCGGGTCGTCAAGCGGCAGGCGCTGGCCCAGTTCGGTTTCAAGAATGGCCTGCAGTTTCAGGTTGTCGACCTTGCCATCCGGGCTGACGGCCTGTTGCAGTTTTGCCGGGTCGACCTGGGCGGTGTGGCCCCCTGGGTAGTAGATGGCGCCGGTGGCGAAGTCGATGCCGAAGGCGATCAGCCCGGGGATCACGTAGAAGAGGATGCCGATAGCGTCCATGGCGGCAACCACCGGGTCGATCTTGCCACCGATCTGGCCGCGACGGTCCGGGTAGAAAATGGTGCCGCACGCGGTCAGTTGGGTCAGCAGGGTAACCACGAGTGCGCCACCGATGGCGCGGGTTGGGATGCGCATGACAATCTCCGAAAGGGTATTCAGCAGGGCAAGCGAAGCGCCTGCGCCTGATGCTAAGACCATGATAGGGCAGGCTGGGTTCGCCGTTATACTCGCCAGACTGTTCGAGGACCACCATGATTTCATTACCCATTGATGCGGCCTTGCCCGCTTTGCGCCAAGCCTTGCAAACCCGCGACGAAGCGGTGCTCGAGGCGCCCCCGGGGGCGGGCAAGACCACCCGTGTGCCGCTGGCGTTGTTGCACGAGCCATGGCTGGCCGGGCAGACCATCCTCATGCTGGAACCCCGGCGCCTGGCCGCCCGCGCGGCGGCCGAGCGGCTGGCCAGTGAGCTGGGTGAGCAGGTTGGGCAAACCGTGGGCTACCGCATCCGCCTGGACAGCAAGGTGGGCCCCGGCACCCGTATCGAAGTGGTCACCGAAGGTATTCTTACCCGCCGCCTGCAAGCCGACCCGGCACTGGAGGGGGTGGGCTTGCTGATTTTCGACGAATACCACGAGCGCAGCCTGGATGCCGACCTGGCGCTGGCGCTGAGCCTCAACGGCCGTGAGCTGCTGCGTGACGACCCGCCCCTGAAAATCTTGCTGATGTCTGCCACGTTGGAGGGCGAGCGCTTGTCACGCTTGCTGGATGACGCGCCGGTCGTGCGCAGCGAGGGCCGCGTGCACCCGGTGGATATCCGTTGGGGGCGGCCGTTCCAGCCGGGGGAATTCATCGAGCCCCGGGTCGTGGAAAGCGTGCTGCACGCGCTGGCCGACCAGGCGGGCAGCGTGCTGGTGTTTCTGCCGGGCCAGGCCGAGATCCGCCGGGTGCACCAGCATCTGCAAGAGGCCTTGGGCGAGCGCCCCGAGATCCTGCTGTGCCCGCTGCATGGCGAGCTGGACCTCAATGCCCAGCGGGCTGCCATCGACCCGCCGCCAGCAGGCCAGCGCAAGGTGGTGCTGGCCACCAACATCGCGGAAACCAGCCTGACCATCGAGGGCGTGCGGGTGGTGATCGACGCCGGCCTGGCCCGTGTGCCGCGTTTCGATCCAGGTAGTGGCATGACCCGCCTGGACACCCAGCGGATCTCCCGCGCCAGTGCTACCCAGCGCGCCGGCCGTGCCGGGCGCCTGGAGCCGGGCGTGTGCTACCGCCTGTGGTCCGAGGCCCAACATGACCAGCTTCCTGCCTACGGCACTGCCGAGATCCTGCAGGCGGACCTGGCCGGCCTGGCCCTGCAACTGGCCCGCTGGGGCGTCACCCCCGAGCAGTTGCGCTGGCTTGACCAACCCCCCGCGGCCGCCTTCGCTCAGGCCCAGGACCTGCTGGCGCGGCTGAACGCGTTCAAGCCAGGCCGCCGCGACAGCCTCAGCGAGCACGGCCAGGCCATGGCCGAGCTGCCGGCGCATCCACGTATTGCGCACTTGCTGCTGCGCGGCCAGGCGCTGGGCCTGGCACAGATGGCCTGCGATGTGGCGGCGCTGCTGGGCGAGCGGGATATACAGCGCGGCGGTGGCGCAGACCTGCACAGCCGGTTGGCGCTGGTCAGTGGTGAGAGCCAGGCGGTACGGGGCGGCCAGGGTGGCGTGCAGCGTGCCCGGCAACTGTCGCGCCAGTACCGTGGCCTGCTACGGGGCAAGGCCAGCGCGGCGGTCGCCGACCCGGGCCACCCACGCTGGCTGGGTGCACTGCTGGCACTGGCCTACCCCGACCGCGTTGCCCAGCAGCGCCGCGAAGGGGGAGCCGAGTACCGCCTGGCCAATGGCCGAGCGGCGCTGTTTGCCGAGGTCGATGCCCTGATGAAGTGCCCGTGGCTGGTAATCGCCGACTTGGGTAGCCGCCAGGGCCAGCGTGAAGAGCGTATCTACCTGGCCGCAGCGTTCGATCCCAGCCTGTTCGAGGATGTGCTGGCCGAGCAGGTGGAGCAGGTCGACATGCTCGATTGGGACGAACGTGAACAGGTATTGCGCGCCGAGCGCCAACTCAAGGTGGGCGAGCTGGTGCTCAGCCGTGAGCCGCTGCCAGGCCTGGATAACGACGCCAAAGCCCGCGCGCTGCTTGGGCTGGTCCGCCGCAAAGGCTTGAACCTGCTGACCTGGACGCCGGAACTGCGCCAGTGGCAGGCGCGGGTGGCACTGTTGCGCCAGCTGGACCTGGCCGGGCAGGGCCACAGCGAGTGGCCCGACCTCAGTGACGCGGCCTTGCTCGCCAGCCTGGAGGACTGGTTGCAGCCGTATCTGGGCAAGGTCTCCCGACTGAGCCATTTCGCGGCCCTGGACTTGCCATCGCTGCTGCGCAACCTGTTGCCCTGGCCGCTGCCACAGCGCCTGGAAGAGCAGGCCCCGGCACACCTTGCCGTGCCCTCTGGCTCGAACATTCGGCTGGACTACAGCGAGAATCCGCCGATCCTCGCCGTGCGCCTGCAAGAGTTGTTTGGCCTGGCCGACACCCCGCGCATTGCCAACGGCCGCCAGCAGGTCAAGCTGCACCTGCTGTCACCGGCACGGCGCCCGGTGCAGGTCACCCAGGACCTGGCCAATTTTTGGCGTACGACCTACGCCGAGGTGAAAAAAGACCTCAAAGGGCGCTATCCCAAGCACTACTGGCCAGACGACCCACTGGTGGCGGAGGCCACGGCCCGGGCGAAGCCGCGGGGCACCTGAAGGCGGCGCGGTGCCCCTGCGCGCTGGCAGGCGACCGGGAGGGCGCCCTCAGGCGCCGGCTTTTTCTTCCAGCAACATGAACAGCCGGTAGAGCACCACGGTGCTGAACAGCTGCAGGAAGCCGCTGAGGCTGTCCATGGCCAGCTCCATGGCCGGCGATGGCTCGGGGAACGCCATGAGCAGCAAGCCGTCGATCAGCCAGATCGGGGCCAGCACCGCGACCACGCAAACCATGATGCGCATGAAATGCCCGGTGGTCATGCTGGCGCTGTCGCGCATCGCCTGCACCACCGGCCGGCCACGCAGTACCAGCAGGTACTCGGCGAACACCAGGTTGATCATGATCCACACGCCCGGGAAGACGAACAGGGCCAGGCCCGCCATGATCAGCAGCGAGCTGATCAGGATCAGCAGGGCCAGTTGCGGCCACAGCTGCAAGGCGCGGGCGAAGAGGTCGCGCTTGGCGATGTCCTGGCCCTGGCTACGGGTGTCCAGGTACAGGATCAGGGCGGCGCTGTACAGCGGATAGCACAGCAGGCTGATCAGCATGCCGTAGGCGGGCGATGCCTGGTCGCCCAGTTGCCGGTACAGCAGTTGGGTGAGCAGGGCCTCCAGCACGACCAGCGGCAGGCACAGCTGGATGATGTTCGGCAGGTGGCGGCGGAGAAAGTACAGGGAGTCGCGCAGAACGCTCAGCGGATTCATCGGGCTATATCGCATGGCAGTAAAAACAGGTGCATCACTTTAGCCCAAAGCAGGCGTGGCGCTGTCACTTGCTGAAAAATGTTTCACCCTTGCAGCGATTGAATCGCGCGGCGCAACGCCCCATCTTTGAGGTTGTCCGTTGTCCCGCTACCCATGAGGTCGCCCCATGAACACTGAAGAACAAACCCTGATCGACGGCCTGTTCGGCCGTCTCAAGCAAGCCGAAGACCCCAGCCAGCCGCGCGACCCGCAGGCCCAGGCCTGCATCGAGCAGCACCTGCGCCAGCAGCCGGCGGCACCTTACTACATGGCCCAGGCGATCCTGGTGCAGGAAGCGGCGCTCAAGCGCCTCGACGAGCAGAACAAGCAACTGCAGGCCGAGCTGGAACAGGCCCGTGCCCAGGCGGCCCAGGGCGGCAACAGTGCGCCCAGCGCTGGCGGTGGCGGTTTCCTGTCCAGCATTTTTGGTACGGGCGGGCGCACTGCAGCGCCGCCGGTGCAGCCACAGCGGCCAGCGCCTGCGGCGGCACCGGCTGGCGGCTGGCGTGAGCCGGCGGCACCGGCCTACGCGCAACCGCCGGCACAGCAGCCTGGCGTGGGCGCTGCGCCGGCACGCAGTGGTGCCAGCAGCTTCCTCGGTGGGGCCATGCAGACCGCCGCCGGTGTGGCCGGTGGTGTATTGCTGGCGCAAGGTATCAGCAGCCTGTTCAACCACAACTCCCAGCCCGAAGAGGTGGTCGAGGTGATCAAGGAAGAGCCTGCGCCGGCCAGTGACAGCGGTGGCTGGGATGACCAGGGCGGGCAGCAGCAAGTGGCCGACAACGGTGGCTGGGGCAGCGACCGGGGTGGTTACGCCGACACCGACTACAGCAGCGATGATGGTGGGTTCTTCTCGGACGACGACTCCTACGTCTGACAGGTCTGGCATACTGCTGGCATTTCCGGGGCTGCGCAGCGGCCCCGGTATTCCAGGCCAGACACGAGGTTCCCAGGTGAAAAAGATCGCGCTGTTCGCCGATGTGCAGAACCTCTACTACACCGTGCGCCAAGCCCATGGTTGCCATTTCAACTACACTGCCCTGTGGGCCGATGTCTGCCGTGAAGGGCAGATCGTCGAGGCCGTGGCGTATGCCATCGACCGCGGCGACAGCAAGCAGCAACAGTTCCAGCAGATCTTGCGCAACCTTGGTTTCGACGTGCGCCTCAAACCCTTCATCCAGCGCAGCGACGGCTCGGCCAAGGGCGACTGGGACGTGGGCATTACCCTGGATGTGATCGACGCCGCCAGCCGGGTCGACCAAGTGGTGCTGGCCTCGGGTGACGGCGATTTCGACCTGCTGCTGGAGCGGGTGATCCAGCGCCACGGCACCGAGGCGGTGGTGTATGGTGTGCCCGGGCTGACGGCGCTGTCACTGATCCGTGCCGCCAGCCGCTACGTACCCATCGAGGGTAAGTTGTTGCTCAAGCACTGAGGTCATTCGTGGAACGTATCGCTGTCATCGACTTTGAAACCACCGGCATTTCCCCAGGTGCCGGCTGCCGCGCCACCGAAGTGGCGGTGGTCATGCTGGAAGGCGGGCGTATTGTCGAGCGCTACCAGAGCCTGATGAACGCCGGTGTGCCGGTACCCGCATTCGTGGCCGGGCTGACCGGCATCACCACGGCGATGCTGCGCAGTGCGCCGCCGGTCGACAAGGTCATGAACGAGGTGGCCGAGTTTGTGGGTGAAACCCCGCTATTGGCGCACAACGCCGCGTTCGACCAGAAGTTCTGGGACTACGAGCTGGCGCGCATCGGCCGCAGCCGCAGCCAGTCATTTGCCTGTTCGCTGTTGTTGTCGCGGCGCCTGTTGCCGGCAGCGCCGAACCACAAGCTGGGCACCCTGACCCGCTGGGCGGGGCTGCCGAACACCGGTACTGCGCACCGGGCCATGGCCGATGCCGAAATGGCCGCCAACCTGATGCAGCACCTGGCCGGCGTGTTGCGAGAACAACATGGTGTGCAGCAGCTCTCGCATGGCCTGCTGTGCCGGTTGCAGAAAACACCGGCAGCCAAGCTGCGCGAGGCGCTGGTCAAGTATGCTTGAGGCGTGTTCGGCGCTCGCTTCAAGCGGCGCCCGCTTCAAACCGAACGCACCGAAAGTGTGCCGCTCATTTCAAGCCATTCTGTAACTTCTGTTCGCTCAGGCAGGCCCCTAGACTGTTCACCCGTAAACGGATTTCGAGTGTTCCAATGCCTGCCTCCCGTCGCATTCCCTGGTTGCTCATCGGCGCCTTCCTGGCGCTGTACCTGGTCTGGGGCTCCACCTACCTGTTCATCCGCATTGGCGTCGAGAGCTGGCCACCGATGCTCATGGCCGGTGTGCGTTTCCTGATCGCGGGTAGCCTGCTGTACGGTTTTCTGCGCTGGCGCGGTGCGCCGGCACCCACGTGGCCGCAATGGCGGGCTGCCGGGGCAATCGGCTTTCTGCTGCTAAGTTGCGGTAACGGCGGGGTAACGGTGGCCGAACACGCCGGCGTGGCCTCGGGGGTGGCGGCCCTGGCGGTGGCGACGGTGCCGCTGTTCACCTTGCTGTTCGGCCTGCTGTTCGGGCACCGCAACTCGAAACTGGAGTGGGCAGGCATTGCCCTTGGGCTGTTGGGTATCGCCCTGTTGAACCTGGGGTCCAACCTGCAGGCGAGCCCGATTGGCGCAGCGCTGATCATTTTTGCCGCGGCCTCGTGGGCATTCGGTTCGGTGTGGAGCAAAAGCCTGCCCCTGCCACAGGGGCCAATGGCCAGTGCCGCCGAAATGCTGGTGGGTGGCGCAGTGCTGTTGTTGGGCAGCCTGCTGTCGGGCGAGCGCATGACCCAGGTACCAAGCGCTGCCGGCTGGGGCGCGTTGGCCTACCTGGTGTTCTTCGGCTCTATCCTGGCCTTCAGCGCCTATATGTACCTGCTCAAGCACGTGCGCCCGGCAGCTGCCACCAGCTATGCCTACGTCAACCCGGCCGTGGCGGTGCTGCTGGGGATCCTGTTTGCCGGTGAACAGATCGGTGCCGAAGAGTGCGTGGCGATGGCGGTGATCATTGGCGCAGTGGTGCTGATCGGCCTGCCGCAGTGGCGCAAGCCTGCCAAACCCGTGTTGCCGTTGAAAGGCGAAATCTGCAAGTAGGCAGGGGCGATGCGGTAAACTTGCCGGCTTCGCTGAACCCCTGACGGTATTGCCATGAATTTCGCCCAACTCGGCCTGATCGAACCGCTGCTGCGCACCTTGCAGCAGCTGGCCTACACCACCCCAACCCCGGTGCAGGCCAAGGCCATTCCCGCCGTGCTGGCCGGCCGCGACCTAATGGCCGCGGCCCAGACCGGCACCGGAAAAACGGCAGGCTTTGCCCTGCCGGTACTGCAGCGCCTGGCCCTGGAAGGCGAGAAAGTGGCCAGCAACTCGATCCGTGCCCTGGTGCTGGTGCCGACCCGAGAGCTGGCCGAGCAGGTGCACAACAACGTGCGCGAGTACGCCGAGAACCTGCCGTTGAGCACCTATGCGGTGTACGGCGGGGTCAGCATCAACCCGCAGATGATGCGTCTGCGCCGTGGCGTCGACCTGCTGGTCGCCACCCCTGGCCGGCTGCTCGACCTGTTCCGGCAGAACGCGGTCAAGTTCAACCAGGTACAGACCCTGGTGCTGGACGAAGCCGACCGCATGCTCGACCTGGGCTTTGCCGAAGAGCTGCAATCGGTCTATGCCGCGTTGCCACGCAAGCGCCAGACTTTGCTGTTTTCCGCCACGTTCTCCGAGCAGATCCGCATGCTGGCAGGGCTGGCCCTGAATGACCCGCTGAGTATCGAAGTCAGCCCACGCAATGCCGCTGCCGCCAGCGTCAAGCAGTGGCTGGTACCTGTGGATAAAAAGCGCAAGGAAGACCTGTTCTGCCACCTGATGCGCAAGCAGCGCTGGAAGCAGGTGCTGGTGTTCGCCAAGACCCGCAACGGCGTCGACCAGTTGGTGGCGCGCTTGCTGGCCGAGGGTGTGAATGCCGATGGTATCCACGGTGACCGCCCGCAGGCGACCCGCCAGCGCGCGCTGGACAGCTTCAAGGCCCGGGAAATCCAGGTGCTGGTGGCAACCGACGTGGCTGCCCGTGGCCTGGATATCGACGATTTGCCGCTGGTGGTCAACCTGGACCTGCCCATCGTTGCCGAGGACTACGTGCACCGTATCGGCCGCACCGGGCGGGCGGGCAACAAGGGCGAGGCGATTTCGCTGGTGTGCGCCGATGAAGTGCAGCTGCTGGCGGCGATTGAGGTGCTGACCCGCCAGACCCTGCCGCGTCATGAAGAACCGGACTTCATTCCGGATCACCGGGTGCCGATGACCGACGCCAGTGGCCAGGTGATCAAGAAGCCGAAGAAGCCCAAAAAGCCGAAAGAGAACAGCGCCAAGCGTGGCTTGGGGCGCTGGATGGACAGCACCGAGGGGGGCAATGCCGAGCCTGCAGTGAAGGCGGTGCGCAAGGTACCTAGCTTCAATGGCGGGCCGCGCAAGCGCAAATCGTAGCCTCGCGGCGCCCACACTGGGGCGGTGTCAGCCCTGGGATTTGAGCCATTGTGCAGCAGCCCGCCCGGCGTGCTGCCCGCTGGCAAAGCATGCGGTGAGCAGGTAGCCCCCGGTCGGTGCCTCCCAGTCCAGCATCTCGCCGGCACAGAACACCCCCGGCATGCCTTTGAGCATCAGCCCTGCATCCAGCCCCTCGAAACGGACACCGCCGGCGCTGCTGATCGCTTCATCCAGCGGTCGCGCGCGCACCAGGGTGATTGGCAGGGCCTTTATCGCCTGCGCCAACGCTTCAGGGCTGGCAAAGGTTGCAGGGTCGGTCAGCTCGCGCAACAGTGCGGCTTTTACCCCATCGATACCCAGCTGGCTGTGCAGGTGCTTGGCCATGGAGCGCGAGCCCCGTGGCCTGGCCAGTGCCTGGGCAATCTTGTCCACAGGCTTGTCCGGCAACAGGTCAAGCAACAACACGCCCCGGCCATCGCGGTTGATGGCCTCACGCACCGGCGCCGACCAGGCATACACCAGGCTGCCTTCCACACCTTGCGCGGTGAGGATGAACTCACCTTTGCGCGGTGCACTGCCAGGCACGCTGAGGGCAATGTTCTTCAGCGGCGCGCCGGCGAACTTGTCTTTCAACAGCGCGCTCCAGCCGGCCACCTCGAAACCGCAGTTGCTCGGTTGCAGGGGCGAGATATCCACAGCCCGTTCGGCCAGCAGCGCTTGCCAGCTGCCGTCGGAACCCAGGCGCGCCCAACTGCCGCCACCCAGCGCCAACACCAACACAGCGGCGTTGACCAGGCGCTCGCCCTGTGGATAAGCGATCCGCAAGGCCCCCTCGGCGTTCCAGCCCAGCCAGCGATGGCGGGTGTGGATAACTACCCCGCTGTCGCGCAGGCGCTTGAGCCAGGCGCGCAGTAACGGGGCGGCTTTCATGTCGATGGGGAATACCCGACCTGATGTGCCGACGAAGGTCTCGATGCCCAGGCCGTGAATCCACTGGCGCAAAGCATCCGCGTCGAACTCGCCCAGCAGCGTGCCGATTTCACCTTGGCGTTCGGCATAACGGGCCACGAACGCGGGGTAAGGCTCGGAATGGGTGATGTTCATGCCGCCGACACCGGCCAGCAGGAACTTGCGGCCCACCGAAGGCATGGCATCGAACACCTCGACCGCCAAGCCTGCCTGGGCCAGGGCTTCAGCGGCCATCAGGCCGGCGGGGCCGCCACCGATGACGACAGCAAGGGGAGGCGATGCGGGGTTGAAATCGGGCATGGTGGGCAGCAGGCTGTGGAAAAGAGGCGCATTCTAGCGCAGCGCTGCCCCCGGAAGCACTGGTCAAAAAACAACCAGTGTTCTACAGGCCTTGCTGGTCAAGGCCTGCAGCGGCTTTCCCGCAGGTTATCCACAAGCGGTTCCACAGTCATTGTGAACAACCGATGACACGCGCTGCGCTGTGGTGAAGGATGCCGTGGCGTTTGGCCAAGGCCACCCGATCCTTGCTGTAGCCGCCGCCGATCACACCCATTACCGCAATATCGCGGCCCAGGCAGTGGCGCAGCACGGCCTCGTCGCGGGCGGCCACGCCGGCGTCCGTCAGTTGCAGGTAGCCCAGCGCGTCGTCCTTGTGCACATCGACGCCGGCGTCGTACAGCACCAGGTCGGGTTGATACAGCGGCAGCAGGTAGTTGAGGGTGTCGTCCACCACGTTCAGATAGGCGGTATCGCCCATGCCCCGCGGCAGGGGAATGTCCCAATCGCTGTGGGCCTTGCGTGCCGGGAAGTTCTGTTCGCAGTGCAGCGAGACCGTGATGGCCTCCGGGGTATCGTGCAGGATGCGTGCGGTGCCGTCGCCCTGGTGCACGTCGCAATCGAAGATCAGCACCCGCTGGACGCGGCCGGCCTCCAGCAGGTAACGGCTGATCACTGCCAGGTCATTGAAGATGCAGAAGCCGGCAGGGTGGTCGTAGTGGGCATGGTGGGTGCCACCGGCCAGGTGGCAGGCAACGCCATGCTGCAGCGCCAGTTCGGCCGTCAGCAGCGAGCCGCCCACTGCCCGTACGGTGCGCCGGGCCAAGGCTTCGCTCCAGGGCAGGCCGAGGCGACGCTGGTCTTCGCGGGACAGCTCGCCATTCATGTAGCGTGCGATGTAGTCGCGGTCGTGGGCCAGGGCGAGGATATCGTTGGGGCAGATGTCTGGGCGCAGCAAGGCCTGGTCGGTGGTCAGCCCACTGTCGACCAGGTGGTCGTGCAGCAGGCAGAGTTGTAAGCTATGCAGTGATAATCCAAAGAGCCGATCACGATGCCTATTGCAGTTCTCTACATCCGTTTCTCTAGCGTTGAGCAAGGTGATGGCAGCAGCCTTGAGCGGCAGGAAGAACGGGCAAACCAGTGGTTTGCACAGAACCCGACCTTCACCAGGTACGAGAAGACTTTTCGCGACTTGGGTCTGAGCGGCTACAAAGGCGATCACATCAAAGCGGGAGCGCTGGGCAAGCTGCTGCTCGCCATCGAGCAGGGGTACATACCCGCTGGCTCGGTTGTGCTTGTAGAAGCAATTGACCGGTTTAGCCGGCTTCCACCGCTAGAAACGCTGCGGCACCTTGAGACAATCGTAAAAGCTGGGGTGAACCTGATCACCTTGCGGGATGGTGTTCGCTACGATGAGTCCAGCTTGAAATCCCAAAGTCTTATGATGCTGGCCTACCATGCTTTCGCCGCGTTCGACTACTCGAACACAATTGCGGGCAACATCAGAGATTCCTACACAGACCGGGCAAAAGAAGCGAAGGTTGGAAATCCGATCAAGCGCCGTAACCCGTTCTGGCTCACCAGTGATGGCGAGTTGAAGGGAGATGGTTCGTTGGACGCCATCCAGCAAGTTTTCCAAGGCTTTGCGAACGGTGTTCCGCTACGTGCTCTTGCCATCCAGTACAGCCAGTATTTCGCCAATCGCCAGAGTTTAAAGCACGCTCTGAGAAACCCTGCTGCGATTGGCCACTGGCAACGCACCACCGCCATCGAAGTAGACGGTGAAAAGGAGCGGGTTCCGGGGGAGCTGATTAAAGATGTCTTTAAGGCAGCAGTCACCGATGAACTGTTCTTTCAAGTACAGAGAATGCTAGACGACTTAGCAGATCAACCAGTTACGGTCGCCCGTAAGTTTCCCATGGCTGGGCTGCTGCAATGTGGTGACTGTGGCGCCAATATGGTGCTTCTACGGCAGAACGCCAGACAGCAAACCGATGCCGTTCGTTGCTATCGTCGGATGCAAAGCAGTGAGAAGTGTACGAATCAGAAGACTATCCCGGTGCCGGTAGTTGGTTGGTTCTATGAAAACACACGCAAACCCCACGCTTTCCGGGCATACCAACGCACCAAACTACCAGAGAATCAACGCCAACGGATCAAGCTCGAAGGCCAGATCACCCAGTTGAAGCAGCAGCAGGCTCGACTACGGCAACTAGTCTTGCTGGATGATGGCGATAAGGATGCTCTGGCGGACTACAGCAAGCTTGTAGATGAAAAGAAAGCGCGTGAGCTGGAACTGGCATCGTTACCGCAGGTGGCTGATACGGCAGTAGTCGGTATGGCCGAGTTCCACCAGTTTCTTCATGGTGACCACTTCGCAATCTCCAACCTGTTGCAACAAGATGGATACCGGATCGTCTGCCATCGCGACGGACTTCTTGAAGTTAAGGTCAGTGCTGACGATAACCCGGTAGAATCAGCTCAGTACATCGGTTATGCCCGAAAGTATAAGATGTGGAAGATCAAGCCCAAGAATGCCGAGCTTCTATTTGTCGATAGCTACAGTCAGCTACAGTTCCCGCAACACGTCACCATAACTACGTCCGAGCAGTGGCAGCAGCGTGTAATGGGGACGGACTTGTCCGCGTATATGGATGACGAAGACTTAGCAGACTACCTTGAATCTCAAGGCTGAAGGCATATGCAAGGGGGTATGTTCGGCTACTAGGCCATACCCCTTAAACGACCGAAACTTTATTTTCACAAATGCATGCCTGAGCTATTGACAAATACAGAAAGTATGCGAAACTTCATATTGGTTGAGAAACTCATCCAGCCTTCCTAGAAGACCCCCCCCGCTTGACCCCATATATAAATGCCAATACTCGACTGACTCGGAATGGTTCAGCTCGTGTGTTACCCCGTTATCAGTCCGGGGCATATGACTGATGATTTGAAGATACGGGAACAAGTTGCACCGGCTTATCAAGATCAGTAATTCCACCTTGATATCATGGTTATACCCACGGCCAGTGGGAGCAGCGAAACTGGCCATTTACTTATAGCTTGCCCGCAAGGGGCGGCACAATACTTGTTCACGCAAGTACGCAGTACCAAAATTCAATATGCACATAGCCCGAAGCTCATTGTCCGAGCGACGGGTTTATTTTGCTCGTTGAAAAACCTTAACTCATGCAGGTAACAATAAATGCAAAGACCACTACGCCGTAGTACGTGCGAAGTTTGTGGAAGAACCCACTATTCAAGAAGTCCCCTGACCCGCTTTTGCGGATCAGCTTGCCAGTCTCGCAGCTGGCGCAGCAAGAACAAAGAAACACAGCAAGAACTTGAACAGCTCTTCATAGTTCAAGAGCAAGAAGAACAAACAAAGGATGTAGCTTGATGCCGAGCAATAACATATATCTAGAAGTACTAAAGGGAAGCGGGGCAATTTTGAGCTATTTCCTAGAGCTACCAGCCACGCAGTCAATCGCGGTGGATTATATCGAAGCAACAAGGGAAGAGCTTACTTACCTGTCCGCGTTAGTTGACCATATCTTGCCTGCCGGGAGTGTAGTTACTCTAGCCCATCTAGAAGCCCATAGAAAGCGCGTTATAGAAGCGAAAGCAACCAAGGTAGTCCAGCATATAGCCCCAGCATCCAAGGCCGCTCAGAAGCCTTCCCAGAGCGTTACAGCAGCAAGCAATAAACAAACCACAAACAAAGCAGCAAGATTCAAAGCTGGATTCAAGCCGGTACACAACCAAAGGAAACAATCATGACCACCGAATACCAATACGGCGTTAATGTCGTTGAAATATATCCGCACTCTGATGAAGACTTGCAAAAGCTGATTGCAGCCAAACAAGATCGCTACAACAGGGGCAGCGAAACACTACACTACAAAGATAAAGCGGCCCATATCCACTGGCAACGTAGCAAGCCGTTAGAGCCTGCCGTCATGGAACTTTTCGAAGAGATGGCGAAGGGGTATACGCTGGTAAAGCTGGCATTTAATCCGCCGCTAGATGTCTTTGCCGTACTACGCAAACCTGAAAAGATCATCAAAGCCGAACTTATTGAAGTGGCAAAGTCTGCTCGCAAAGAATATGACCGGTCTCGCTTTGAATTGAATATGGCTGAGACGGAGCGTCAGGTGAAGTTCAGCGTAGATCAAGTGAAGCGTGCAAAAGAAGCAGCGGTAGCAGAAGAAGCAGCAAGAGCGGCGGCAGCACTGAAGCAGGTTCAAGAAGCAGCGGCCTTGGCGGACCTGCTTAAAGCCTATGCCGCACCGGCAGAAGCCACAGCAGAAGAGAAAGCAATATGAACGACGAATACGTACATGGCGAGGGAATGCGACTAACGTTCACCCCAGCCGAGTTTGAAGTTCTTTGTACCCAGGCACGCAAGCACAAGATGCCTGTTCGCAAGTTTGTACACTGGATGGTCTCTTGCTTCATCAACTCTGTGCAGCCTGAAGGTACAAAGCGGGCGAAGTAGTCGCCCCTTTCGATTCAACGGTAAAAAGTAGGCACGAGGTAGGTACATCTTTGTCGCAATATCTGGCTACAGCCCTTGTGCCACGCGGCCTCGCCACTTTCAACCTTTACACAATTCCCTTTCTTGGAACCAGAAACATGCGGATTTCATTGAATGAAACTGCTAGTGCACGCCTGCTCGCTTTCATGGCATCGCGTGGCATTACCAATCCAACCCACGGCCTGAACGTGCTTATCACACTGGCCACCTTTAGCAACTCGATCCCAGCAAGCGTGGACGCCAATGGCAGCAGCCAACAACAGCAACAACCAACTTGAACACCCGTGCACCCATTGCGGCACGATGTTTAAACGCAGACCGGGTGGGCGAGAAACATGCACCCGTACTTGTGCCAAAGCAGCAGAGCGGCAGCAGAAGGCGCCAACCCTGACGACCAGAGAGAAGAAGATTGAACGCCGCAAGAAGCGGTTACTAGAGAACGCTTTCGGCAAGTGGCTACTTGATCAGGCCTTCCGGGCGGGAACAGTCCAGACTTACCACGGCATCACCGCTGACGGCCTTCATCGACTAAACGAGCAATACATCTACCGCAAGCAGCGGCTCGGTTGGATTGAGATGGGCCATGGTAAAGACATTTTCCAGCAGTGCCACGTCCAGCCCTTGAAGGGCCGTGATGGCAGCACCGGGCTAACAATCCCAGAGAACTTGTTTACCGGAACCGCAGAGCTGAACCAGAGGCAGGGCAACAAGCCAGTGAACACTTGGGCTGGCGCCTCGCTCCCTGCCACCGCCCGCAAGCGTAAGTGGAACATCACCAAAGGGATGACTCGGGATCAGGTACTACAGAAGCTGGCCGACTTCATCGGGCCTGAGCTAGACACCTTTCTCGATGAGCTGGACAAGATGCCCCAGCGAACATACCGGCTTCGTCTTGCCAAGACGGTGTTCAACCAGCAGAGCAACGAGCTGTGCGAGCCGCTGGACCGCCGTTACACACTGGCCGAGCTAGAGGTGGAATCGGTAGAGCGACTAGAGACTTTGAACGCTATCCAGCACGGTATGACCAGCACCACCGGCTTTGTTAGTAGGGGCGGTAAAACTGATTCAAGGCTGGGCGTACTTCATGATGAACTGGTGCGGTTCTCTGCTGTGTTGGCTGACGGGCAGCACCGAGACAACTGCCTGTTCATGTTGAAGCTGGTGCGGGTAATGGGCATCTATCTCGCCCAGATTGGCCGTGAAGAAGGCAAAGCCCACAGCCGATTCCTTGCCCAGGGCAATGCTAGTTGGGCACCACTGTCGCATCTATATCAGGGCCAGCCGTGGTGTACACCCGCCCACCTGCTTGCCGACGACTTGAATGGCTTGCTTAACGGCGTATACGACGCGAAGGGCAAAGAGCTGAAGCCGGGTATTGTTCCGATGGCCCAAGCTGCACTACAGGGGTTGGACATTGACCGTGACTACATCAGCAACCGGCTGTTGAAGCGCCTTGTCATCAACACCTTGAACCCGGTAGTGGCTGCCCCTGAGCAGTGGAGCTGGGAAGCCAACGGGTCAGACTGGCTGGCCTACATAAACAACTTGTACGCATCGCTTGAACCAACATGGCAAGCCCTGCTGGATGTTGGCCTCTGCACTGAAGAGCAGATGCTTGATGCACATGATGCGGTGCTGGTGAACCTTGTTGATGCCGTTGAGCTGTCCAGAAAGCACTATCGCGAGCAACGTCTGTTCACGGTCTACCAAATGCCGTTTACCCGCTACCCGGCACACCTTGAGTTCCCACCAGTGGCAGTAGAGCCGCTAGCACAGGCGGCATAGGGGTATGTCCAGATTTGGCGATACCTCGGTAAGAACGCTCCCGGAAAGTCGGGAGCTAATGGGCTGAGTTTTCAGCCGATTACCCGATGGATCAGCATTGATCCACATGCCTATTGAGCAAGGTGTACGCGGCCCAAGTCGAACTTGGGAGTGGCTTTCATGAGTTTCCAGTGAAAGCAGCACCTGCCAAATAACTAATGGAAAACTAACGCCATATCTAATCCCGTTGGCCACCATTTCGAGCCTGCTGGACGTCGCTACACCGCTACAGCCCAGTGTTTACGGGAGCCTACGCTACAGGGGGCTTAGCAGATCACGCCACAGCTAACGGTTGGGGCAGTATGGGTTGTTTCACAGCTTTTCCGTCAGTAACCACGCGGCATCGGGAATTTTGCTGCTTCAAGGTTTCAGACAGGGTAGATGCGGTATGCTTGATCAACACAACGCCATTTGGAGCGGATGATTGAGAAGTTATAACGAAGTTGCAATTGTACGGGTGAGAGCGAGCATAGCGGATTTGCATACTGCTCTGAGCCGAAGCAACTGCAATCGCTTGCACGCTCTGGTGACCGGATATTGCCAAGCCCTGCTTGATTGCGGAATCATCGATGAGTCTGAATGGAAGGAGCTATCCAATCTCGCGAACGACGCTTCAGCCAATTGGCAGGCACCACGTGACCTTTTCGATTCATCGCAATCTTGAAGAGCCAGAGGGCCTACATAGCGCCGTGATAATTGCCTGGTATCACCAAACGACCGTTAAACGATGCCATAAAATCCGGCCTGTAAAGGTATCAACAAAATAGGGTTTACATTCGATAGCGATACCTATACTGTAATCCCACGTTAAATGATACCTTTGGTGATTCCGATGTCTCGTACCTTCCTTTACTGCCGTGTAAGCACAGCCAACCAATTCACCGAGAACCAAGTCCAGGACGTGAAGAACGCGGGCTTCGATGTACAGGCGAGCCGGGTAATCGAAGAGACCATTTCCGGCAGCGTCCCTGCCAGT
Organism: Pseudomonas juntendi; assembly: GCF_009932375.1. Taxonomy (GTDB): domain Bacteria; phylum Pseudomonadota; class Gammaproteobacteria; order Pseudomonadales; family Pseudomonadaceae; genus Aquipseudomonas; species Aquipseudomonas juntendi. The sequence continues at coordinate 1,080 of NZ_BLJG01000013.1, read as the reverse complement.
GAGCGTCCCGGCTTCCAGAAGCTGCTTGAACGAATGGAATCAGGTGATGTGCTGATCGTCACCAAGCTGGACCGCCTTGGCCGCAACGCTATGGATGTACGGCAGACCGTCGAGCAACTGGCAGCCACCGGCATCCGTGTTCACTGCCTCGCCCTTGGTGGCGTAGACCTGACCAGTGCAGCAGGCAAGATGACGATGCAGGTGCTGGGCGCTGTCGCAGAGTTTGAGCGTGATTTGCTGATCGAGCGTACACAGTCCGGCCTAAAGCGTGCCAAAGCTGAAGGCAAGAAGCTGGGGCGCCCTGAAGCCGTTGATACCACCAAGGCGGTGCAGAAGGCCAAGGCAAAGAACATGACACAGGCGGAAGTGGCAGCCGAACTGGACATCGGCATCGCCACGGTCAAACGGCACTGGAACAAGGCGCTGTAAGGCGTTACGCCCATAGCCGCCTTCGGGCGGCTTTTTGCTGCCTTGGATATTCTGAAATTATACCGTGCGGCTCGCTGCGGGCCAGCCAGAAGCATTAAGCACCGACCCACTGATGGTCCAGATTTGGGCCACCCACCTGATATTCCCGCCTCGGCTGATGGACGATATTCGGCTGTGGGCAATGGTCTCCGTGGAAAAGTTGGGGTTGCCGTCTGATTGGTAGCGAACGGGTGACCACCTTAGCCACGAAGCAGTTAGCTGATTACCACTGCATAAGTAGAAATCTTGTAGGCGGAACTTGTCCATCGGGAAGCGGTGCTCGGCAGGGAACTCCGGGCTGTAGTCTTCGTGGTAGATCAGCGGCAACGGCATGGGGGAGGTCGCGGTCAGGGCCAGTGCTGATCTTGAGATGGCCGGGGCCGCTTTGCAGCCCAATCGCCGGCAAGCCAGCTCCCACAGGGATCGCCTTAGGGCTGACAGGTGTTTGCCACAAGGTATGCAGCGCCTGTTAGAGCGAGCGCCGCCCGCGCGGCGCAATCGCGAGCTGCGCTCGCTCCTACGTTTGTTTCGGGCCAATTATTCCTGTGGGATTTGCGCGCGAACGCCTTGGTGCATGCCTCAATATCGCGCCGTACAAACAAGGCGGCCGCG
>NZ_BLJG01000012.1 GCF_009932375.1 Pseudomonas juntendi | reverse complement strand
CTTGCCAGCGATGGGGCCAGTACAGGCAATCAATAATTTAGCCTCTACCACCCGGTGCCAGCATGTTCTCCGGCCTTACCCACTGGTCGAACTGCTCATTGGTCAGGTACTTCAACTCCAGCGCGGCCTCCCTCAGGGTCTTGCCTTCGCTGTAGGCCTTCTTGGCGATCTCCGCGGCTTTGTCATAACCGATGTGCGGGTTCAACGCGGTCACCAGCATCAACCCGCGTTCCAGGTGTGCGGCCATCTGCTGGGCGTCGGGCTCGATACCCGCCACACAGTGCTGCTGGAAGTTGCGGCAGCCATCGGCCAGCAACTCGACCGACTGCAACAGGTTGTGGATGATCACCGGCTTGAACACGTTCAACTGCAAATGCCCCTGGCTGGCGGCAAAGCCGATAGCCGCATCGTTGCCCAATACCTGGCACGCCAGCATCGACAGCGCCTCGCACTGGGTAGGGTTGACCTTGCCCGGCATGATCGAGCTGCCCGGCTCGTTGGCTGGCAGGCGTACCTCGGCCAACCCGGCACGCGGCCCGGAGCCCAGCAGGCGCAGGTCGTTGGCGATCTTCATCAGGGCCACTGCCAGGGTTTTCAGCGCGCCGGCCAGGCTGGTCAGCGGTTCATGGCCGGCCAGGGCGGCGAACTTGTTTGGCGCGGTGACGAACGGCAGCCCGGACTCTGCTGCCAGTTCGGCGGCAATGGCTTCGGCAAACCCGTGCGGGGCATTCAGCCCGGTGCCCACGGCGGTACCGCCCTGGGCCAGTTCGCACACGGCCGGCAGGGTGGCACGAATGGCGCGTTGGGCGTAATCCAACTGGGCAACAAAGGCCGATACCTCCTGGCCGAAGGTGATCGGCGTGGCATCCATCATGTGCGTGCGGCCGGTCTTGACCAGTTTGTTGTGCCGCGCCGCCAGTTCGGCCAGCCCGGCCGACAGTTCGCCGATGGCAGGCAGCAGTTTTTCCTGCACGGCCTGCGCCGCGGCAATGTGCATGGCGGTCGGGAAGCAGTCGTTGGAGCTTTGCGAGCGGTTGACATGGTCGTTGGGGTGCACGGGCGTTTTGCCGCCCCGGCCCTGGCCTGCCAGTTCGTTGGCCCGCCCGGCAATCACCTCGTTGACGTTCATGTTGCTTTGGGTGCCGCTGCCCGTCTGCCACACGACCAACGGGAACTGGTCGTCGTGCTTGCCCGCCAGCACCTCGTCGGCGGCCTGTTCGATCAGCCGGGCGATGTCGGCCGGCAGGTCGCCATTGCGGTCGTTGACGCGTGCCGCGGCCTTCTTGATCAGCGCCAGGGCGTGCACCACCGCGAGCGGCATGCGTTCCTTGCCGATGGCGAAGTTGATCAGCGAACGCTGGGTCTGCGCACCCCAGTAGGCGTGCTCAGGAACTTCGACCGGGCCCAGGCTGTCTGTCTCGATACGGCTCATTCTGTACTCACTCCTGTGTAGTTCGAATTCGCAGTTTAGGCCTTGATTCGACCGAGCGGTTCAGTCGCTCGTCGTGCCACTTGAGCACCGCGCTACCACGGCGCAGAATGCTCTACTCTGAGGTACCCGCCTCCCTCTCTCTGAAGGAAATGCAATGACCCGTCTCCGTGTCCTTTGTGCCGCCGTTGCCCTGGTTTGCGCCAGCGGCCAGGTACTCGCTGCCACCGCCAGCCACAACGCTGCTGCCGAGAAATTCCTGACCCTGGCCAACGCCGACAAGTTGGGCACCCCGGTGTACATGCAGGTCCAGCAGATGTTCGCCCAGCGCTTCGCCCAGACCAAAGCCCCGGCCAGCAAGCAGCCGGTGCTGGAAAGCTACCAGGCCAAGGCCAACGCCGCGCTGGACAACGCCATTGGCTGGAACAAGCTGAAGCCGAAGATGGTAGACCTGTACACCCAGACCTTCACCGAGCAGGAACTCAAGGACCTGGTCAAGTTCTACGAGTCGCCGCTGGGCAAGAAAGTGTTGCGCGAAATGCCCAAGGTCACCCAGCAGTCGGCGCAGCTGACCCAGCAGAGCCTCGAGCCGGCCGTACCGGTGGTGAACAAGCTGCTCGAAGACATGACCAAAGAGCTGGACCCGAACGCTGGCAAGGCCGCCGCCCCAGCGAAGAAGTGAGTAAGCCGCAATGACCATGCAACAGCGTATCGAACAGCAGCTGGCCAGCCTGGCGCCGCAACACCTGCAAGTGCTCGATGAAAGCCACATGCACAGTCGTGGTCAGGAGACCCACTACAAGGCAGTGATCGTCAGCGAGCAGTTTGCCGGGTTGAACAGCGTCAAGCGCCACCAGAAGGTGTACGCCACCATGGGTGAGCTGATGGGCCAGATCCACGCCCTGGCCATTCATACCTACACCGGCGAAGAGTGGGCCAAGATCGGCGCTGCACCGGCCTCGCCGGTATGCGCCGGCGGCGGGCACTGAAACCTTGCTGTTGTTCTGGTAGAATCCTGCAAGATCCGGGGGCCGCTTTGCGGCCCTTTCGCGACACAAGGCCGCTGCTACAGCGACTGCACAGCCTGATGGCGGGTGCGGTCCCTGTAGGAGCGGCCTTGCGTCGCGAAAGGGGCGCAAAGCGCCCCCTGTTTTTTTTGCCACACCGTCAAACCCGGTCCGCCCCTTACGAGGGCAACCACCTGGAGAACCTGCTTCATGTCCCAAGCCATCGTCGTCGCGGCGCTGTACAAGTTCGTTACCCTGCAAGACTACGTCGAGTTGCGCGAGCCACTGCTCAAAGCCATGCTCGACAACCAGGTCAAGGGCACCCTGCTGCTGGCCCATGAGGGCATCAACGGCACCGTGTCGGCCACCCGCGAAGGCATCGACGGCCTGCTGGCCTGGCTGCGCAACGACCCTCGCCTGGTCGATATCGACCATAAAGAGTCGTACTGCGACGAACAGCCGTTCTACCGCACCAAGGTCAAGCTCAAGAAAGAGATCGTCACCCTCGGCGTGCCCGGCGTGGACCCCAACCAGGCCGTGGGCACCTACGTCGAGCCCAAGGACTGGAACGCCCTGATCAGCGACCCGGAAGTGCTGCTGATCGACACCCGCAACGACTACGAAGTGGCCATCGGCACCTTCAAGGGCGCCATCGACCCCAAGACCGAAACCTTCCGCGAGTTCCCCGAGTACATCAAGGCCAACTTCGACCCCAGCAAGCACAAGAAGGTGGCCATGTTCTGCACCGGCGGCATCCGCTGCGAAAAAGCCTCCAGCTATATGCTCGGTGAAGGCTTCGAGGAGGTCTATCATCTCAAGGGCGGCATCCTGAAGTACTTCGAGGAAGTGCCTCAGGACCAAAGCCTGTGGGATGGTGACTGCTTCGTCTTCGACAACCGCGTCACGGTGCGCCATGACCTGAGCGAGGGCGAGTACGACCAGTGCCACGCCTGCCGCCACCCGATCAATGCCCAGGAGCGCGCGTCCGAGCACTATTCGCCAGGTGTCAGCTGCCCGCATTGCTGGGACACCCTGAGCGAAAAGACCCGCCGCAGCGCCATCGACCGGCAGAAGCAGATCGAGCTGGCCAAGGCGCGCAACCTGCCGCACCCGATCGGTTACAACTACAAAGCCGAGGCCTGATGCATGTCTGCCCGCCTGATCTATGTGATGGACCCGATGTGCTCCTGGTGCTGGGGTTTCGCGCCAGTGGCCGCGGCCCTGATCGCCCAGGCGCATGAGGCGGGTGTGCCCACCCACCTGGTGGTGGGCGGGCTGCGCACCGGCGGCAGTGCGCTGGACAGCGCCACCCGCAAGTACATCCTCGAACACTGGCAGGCGGTGGCCGATGCCACAGGCCAGGCGTTCCGCTTCGAAGGGGCCATGCCGGACGGTTTCGTCTACGACACCGAGCCGGCCTGCCGCGCCCTGGTCAGCGCCCGCGAACTGGGTGGCGAGCGCGTCTGGCCGCTGCTGGCGCTGATCCAGCGCGCGTTCTACGAGCAGGGCATGGACGTGACCACTGCACCACAGCTGGTCGACCTGGCTGAACAGGCCGGTTTCGACCGTGCCACATTCGCCGCCACCTTCGCCCAGGCCGATACCCGCGCCGCCACCGCGGCCGATTTCGTGTGGGCCCAGGACCTGGGCATCGCCGGCTTTCCGACCCTGCTCGCCGAGCGCAACGGCCAACTGGCGCTGTTGACCAACGGCTACCAGCCGTTGGAGCGCCTGCAACCATTGCTCGGCCGCTGGCTGCAGCAGGCCACCGGTGCTTGACCTGCCTGGGTCCCCCGACCCGGTACCGGGCAAGCCCTGCACGGCGGCCGATCGGCTGAGCTGGGCGGAAATCCGCCGGCTGGCCCTGCACCACCGCAAGCAGCTCTGGTCGGCCAACCTGATCGCCGTGCTCGCGGCCTGCTGCAGCGTGCCCATCCCGCTGTTGCTGCCGTTGCTGGTAGACGAAGTGCTGCTCGGCCATGGTGATGCGGCACTGAAGTGGATGAACCACCTGCTGCCGTCGGGCTGGCAGGTGGCTGCCGGCTACATCGGCCTGATGCTGTGCCTTACCCTGTGCCTGCGCCTGGCCGCCTTGGCCTTCAACGTGGTGCAGGCCAAGTTGTTCGCCGGCCTGGCCAAGGACATCGTCTACCGCCTGCGCATCCGCCTGATCGAGCGGCTCAAGCGTATTTCGCTGCAGGAATACGAAAGCCTGGGCAGTGGCACGGTCACCACGCACCTGGTCACCGACCTGGACACCCTCGACAAGTTCGTGGGCGAAACCCTCAGCCGCTTCCTGGTGGCCATGCTCACTTTGACCGGCACGGCCGCTATCCTGATCTGGATGCACTGGCAACTGGCGTTGCTGATCCTGCTGTTCAACCCGCTGGTGATTTATTTCACCGTGCAGTTGGGCAAACGCGTCAAGCACCTCAAAAAGCTCGAGAACGACAGTACCGCGCGGTTCACCCAGGCCCTGGCGGAAACCCTCGATGCCATACAGGAAATACGTGCCGGCAACCGCCAGGGCTATTTCCTCGGCCGGTTGGGGCTGCGCGCCCGCGAAGTGCGCGACTATGCCGTCGACTCGCAATGGAAAAGCGACGCCAGTGGCCGCGCCAGTGGTTTGCTGTTCCAGTTCGGTATCGATATTTTCCGCGCGGCGGCAATGCTGACCGTGCTGTTTTCCGACCTGTCGATCGGCCAGATGCTGGCGGTGTTCAGCTACCTGTGGTTCATGATCGGCCCGGTCGAGCAGTTGCTCAACCTGCAATATGCCTACTATGCCGCCGGCGGCGCCCTCAACCGCCTCAACGAGCTGCTGGCGCGGGCCGACGAGCCGCAGTACCCGGCGGCCAGCGACCCGTTCGTCGGCCGTGACACGGTCGGTATCGAGGTGCGTGACCTGCGTTTTGCCTATGCCGATGAGCCCGTGCTCGACCACCTCGACCTGTCGATCGCGCCGGGTGAGAAGGTGGCCATTGTCGGTGCCAGCGGCGGCGGCAAGAGCACTCTGGTGCAGCTGCTGCTGGGCTTGTACAGCGCCCAGGCCGGGACCATCCGCTTTGGCGGGGCCAGCTTGCAGGAAATCGGCCTGGAAACCCTGCGCGAAAACGTGGCAGTGGTACTGCAGCACCCATCGCTGTTCAATGACACCGTGCGTGCCAACCTCACCATGGGCCGTGACTGCAGTGACGAGGCCTGTTGGCAGGCGCTGCGCATCGCCCAGCTGGACGCCACCATCGCCGCCTTGCCGCAGGGCCTGGACAGCGTGGTGGGGCGGTCGGGTGTGCGCCTGTCCGGCGGCCAGCGCCAGCGCCTGGCCATCGCCCGCATGGTGCTGGCCGAGCCCAAGGTGGTGATCCTCGACGAGGCCACGTCGGCGCTGGACGCGGCCACCGAATACAACCTGCACCAGGCCTTGGCGCGCTTCCTCAGTGGCCGCACCACGCTGATCATCGCCCACCGCCTGTCGGCCGTGAAACAGGCCGACCGGGTGCTGGTGTTCGATGGTGGGCATGTGGCGGAAGATGGCGACCACCAGCAGCTGATTGCCGAAGGCGGGTTGTATGCCAAGCTGTACGGGCATCTGCAGCAGAGCTGAATCCTGGGCTGACCCAGGCTGCGCAAAGCCCCCCGCTGCCTTGTCATAAAAATCCCCTTCACAGCGATGGCAAATGGCCTACGCTGTGCTTGTCTGGGTCGATTTGCGCCTTATCTGCTCTGTGACAGGGACTCCATGAAGGGACATCGCACACTCGAAGCGCCAAAGCTGCTGGGCATTACCTGGCCCTTCATCGCCGTCGTGGTCTTCCAGGTGGCGCTGGGTAGTCTCAGCCTGTACACGCTGTCGTCCGTGCGCGCTTACGTTGCGGGCGAGAGTTTGTGGTCCAAGGCGCAGAAAGATGCCATCTATTACCTCAACCTGTACGCCGAGACCCGCGACGAGAGTACCTACCAGCGCTATCGCCAGGCCATAACCGTGCCCCAGGGCGACCAGAAGGTGCGCGAGTTGCTCGACCAGCCGCACCCCGACCTGGAAGCCGCGCGCCAGGCGGTACTCCAGGGCGGCAACCATGCCGACGACGTGCAACGGATCATCTGGTTCTACCGCAACTTCCGTAACATCAGCTACATGCAGACCGCCATCGACTATTGGAACGTCGGTGACGATTACCTGGACAAGCTGGATGTGCTGGCAGGCGAGATACACCAGCGTTTCGCTGCGGGCCCGGTGGACGCCGCTACGGTCGAGGCCTGGAAAGCGCGCATCGTCAGCATCAACGAAGGGGTAACGCCGGCGGCCAAGGCCTTCAGCGATGCGCTGGGCGAAGGGTCGCGCATGCTGCTGCGGGTGCTGCTGTTCACCAACCTGCTGACGGCCATGTTCCTGATCAGCATTGCCTGGCGCCGCTCCAGCAAACTGCTGGCCCAGCGCCAGGCTTTCGCCAGTGCCCTGCAGGAAGAAAAAGAGCGGGCGCAGATTACCCTGCAGGCTATCGGCGACGCGGTGATAACCACCGATGTGGAGGGCTGCATCGGCTACATGAACCCGGCCGCCGAACAGCTGACCCACTGGCAGGCCGCCCAGGCCCAAGGGTTACCGCTTTCGGCATTGTTCAGCCTGGTCGACGAGCACGCCGAAGAAAACGGCACCAGCCTGGTCGAACAGGTGCTAAACGGCAGCCTCAACGGCGGCGCCGAGCATGCGCGGCTGATCCAGCGCCTGGACGGCAGCACGGTATCGATCAACCTGGTGGGCTCGCCAATCGTCAATGACGGGCAGGTTGCCGGCATTGTGCTGGTGCTGCACGACATGACCCAGGAGCGCCAGTACATTGCCAACCTGTCCTGGCAGGCTACCCATGATGCCCTGACCGGGCTGGCCAACCGCCGCGAGTTCGAATACCGCCTGGAGCAGGCGCTCAATGGCCTGGCCCGCCAGGCCGGGCGGCATTCACTGATGTTCCTGGACCTGGACCAGTTCAAGCTGGTCAATGACACGTGCGGCCACGCCGCTGGCGACGAGTTGCTGCGGCACATCTGCGCCGTGCTGCAGTCTGGCCTGCGTGAGGGCGACACCTTGGCGCGGCTGGGGGGCGACGAATTTGGCGTGTTGCTGGAAAACTGCCCCAGCGACCAGGCCGAGCGCATCGCCGAGCAACTGCGCCAGCTGGTGCAAAGCCTGCACTTCGTGTGGAAAGGCCGCCCGTTCGTGACCACGGTCAGCATAGGCCTGGTGCACATGGCCCAGGCCCCCAGCACCCTTGAAGCCTCGTTACGTGCCGCGGACATGGCCTGCTACATGGCCAAGGAAAAAGGCCGCAACCGCGTACAGGTGTACCACGCCGACGACAGCGAGCTGTCCATGCGCTTTGGCGAAATGGCCTGGATACAGCGTTTGCATGTTGCCCTGGAAGAGAACCGGTTCTGCCTGTACGCGCAGGAAATCGCCCCGCTGAAAACCTTCGAGGGGCCGGGCCATATCGAAATTCTGCTGCGCCTGCACGACGAAAGCGGCCGCACCATCCTGCCCAGCAGCTTCATTCCGGCGGCCGAGCGCTATGGCCTGATGACGGCGCTGGACCGCTGGGTGGTACGCAATGTATTCATGGTCATCCGCCAGTGCCTGGACGAGGGGCGGGAAGGGCCGCTGTCGACCTGCGCGATCAACCTGTCGGGGTCGAGCATCGGCGATGACAAGTTCCTGGAATACCTGCAGCGGCTATTCGTCGAGTACGCCATTCCGCCGCGGATGATCTGCTTCGAAATCACCGAAACCAGCGCCATCGCCAACCTGGGCAGCGCCATCCGCTTCATCAACGAGCTCAAGGGCCTGGGTTGCCGCTTCTCGCTCGATGATTTCTGCGCCGGCATGTCCTCGTTCGCCTACCTCAAGCATTTGCCCGTGGATTACCTCAAGATCGACGGCAGTTTCGTCAAGGACATGCTCGACGACCCGGTCAACCGGGCCATGGTCGAAGTCATCAACCATATCGGCCATGTGATGGGCAAGCGCACCATCGCCGAGTTTGTCGAAACGCCCCTGATCGAGCAGGCCCTGCAGGAAATTGGCGTGGATTACGCCCAGGGCTACCTGATCGAACGCCCCCAGGTGTTCACCTGTGACAGTCTGCAGCGCCAACGGATCGCCGCCCGGCCTCTGTTGCAGCGTGCACCTGGCACCTTTCGTTAGCTGGAAATCACAAGGACCAAGGAGCTGAAAGTGATTGATGCATTCGTTCGTATCGGGCCGTTGATGGACCCGGCCAGTTACCCCCAATGGGCTCAGCAACTGATTGAAGATTGCCGCGAGAGCAAGCGCCGGGTCGTGGAGCATGAGTTCTATGCACGCCTGCGCGATGGCCAGCTGAAGCAATCGACCATTCGCCAGTACCTGATTGGCGGCTGGCCGGTGGTGGAGCAGTTCTCGCTGTACATGGCCCACAACCTGACCAAGACCCGCTACGGTCGGCACCAGGGTGAGGACATGGCACGGCGCTGGCTGATGCGCAATATCCGGGTCGAGCTCAACCATGCCGATTACTGGGTGAACTGGTGCCAGGCGCATGGTGTGCACCTGCACGACCTGCAGGCCCAGGACGTGCCGCCGGAGCTCAACGGCCTGAACGACTGGTGCTGGCGGGTGTGTGCCACCGAGAACCTGGCCATTGCCATGGCCGCGACCAACTATGCCATCGAAGGCGCGACGGGCGAATGGTCGGCAGTGGTGTGTTCGACCGACACCTACGCCATGGGCTTCCCGGAGGAAGGGCGCAAGCGGGCGATGAAATGGCTGAAGATGCACGCCCAGTATGACGATGCGCACCCGTGGGAAGCGCTGGAAATCATCTGTACCCTGGCCGGCGAGAACCCCAGCCTGGGCTTGCGCACCGAGTTGCGCAGGGCGATCTGCAAGAGCTACGACTGCATGTTCCTGTTCCTGGAACGGTGCATGCAGCTTGAGGGGCGCCAGCAGGGGCGTATGCGCCCGGCGTTGGCCGCCGGGTAGGCCCGCCCCGCTGCGAAGCAAGGCCGCGATGGGCCGCGGTGCGGCCCCGGCAACCCCGGCCGTTACTGGGCGTTCAGCGCCTGCCCATTTACGGCCTTGCTGTCCGGCCCCATCAGGTACAGGTACACGGGCATGATTTCTTCAGGCAGCGGGTTGTTCTGCGGGTTCTCGCCAGGGTAAGCCTGCGCCCGCATCGCTGTGCGCGTGGCCCCGGGGTTGATGCTGTTGGCCCGCACCGGCGCCACGCCTTCCAGTTCGTCGGCCAGGGTCTGCATCAGGCCCTCGGTGGCGAACTTCGACACGCCGTAGGCGCCCCAGTAGGCACGGCCCTTGCGCCCCACGCTGCTGCTGGTGAACACCACCGAGGCGTCTTCCGACAGCTTCAGCAGCGGCAGCAGGGTGCTGGTGAGCATGAACGTGGCATCGACGTTGATGTGCATCACGCGCATGAAATGATCGCCTGACAGCTGTTCCAGCGGCGTGCGCGGGCCGATGATCGAGGCGTTGTTGAGCAGGCCGTCAAGGCGGCCGAACTGCTCTTCGATCATGACCGCCAGGTCGTCGTACTCATGTGCCTGCGCGGTTTCCAGGTTGAACGGAACGACCACCGGCTGCGGATGCCCGGCGGCCAGGATCTGGTCGTAGACCTCGTTCAGGTTGGCTTCGGTCTTGCCCAGCAACAGCACGGTGGCGCCCAGTGCGGCGTAGGCCTTGGCAGCAGCAGCGCCGATGCCGCGGCCGGCACCGGTAACCAGGATGACCCGGCCTTTGAGCAGGTCGGGGCGGGCGGTGTAGTCGAACATGGTTCTGTCCTTGATTCGGGGCTTTTAGCTTCAAGCTACAAGCTACAAGCTACAAGAAAAAGCTGGGCGATGTGGGCTGCTGCAGCTTGTGGCTTGCAACTTGCAACTTGCAGCTTGCAACTTGCAGCTTCAGCAGCTTCAGCAGCCGCACAACGCGCTGTCGATCACCTTGCGCAGGTCCAGCGGGTGGTCCACCACCACGTCGGCGCCCCAGTGGTTGGGGTTGTCTTCTGGGTGAATATAGCCGTAGCGCACCGCGGCGGTACGGGTGCCGGCGTCACGGCCCGACTCGATGTCGCGCAAGTCGTCGCCGACGAACAGCACACTGGCCGGGTCCAGGTTCAGGGTGTTGCAGGCCAGGATCAGCGGCTCCGGGTCCGGCTTGCTGTTTTTCACATGGTCCGGGCAGATCAGCAGCGCCGAACGCTCGGCCAGGCCCAGTTGCTGCATGATCGGCTCGGCGAAGCGCACCGGTTTGTTGGTGACCACGCCCCACAGCAGCTTGCCTTTCTCGATGTCGGCCAGCAGTTCGGCCATGCCGTCGAACAGCTTGCTGTGCACCGCGCAGTCGCGCTGGTAGCGCTCGAGGAACTCCAGGCGCAGGGCCTCGAAGCCTTCGGCTGCAGGGTCCATGGCGAAGGTGGCGGCGACCATGGCCCGCGCACCGCCGGAAATCACCCCGCGGATCAGCGTGTCATCGACCGGCGGCAGGCCGCGTTCGGCGAGCATGGCCTGGCAGATGGCGATGAAGTCCGGCGCCGTGTCGAGCAGGGTGCCGTCCATGTCGAAGAGTACCGCTCGCAAACGCATGCTCATTCCTCGCGCAGGGTCTGGATCATGTAGTTGACGTCGACGTCGCTGCTCAGCTTGTAGTGCTTGGTCAGCGGGTTGTAGGTCAGGCCGATGATGTCCTTGACCTGCAGGCCGGCATCACGGCTCCACGCGCCCAGTTCGGAGGGGCGGATGAACTTCTTGAAGTCATGGGTGCCGCGCGGCAGCATCTTCAGGATGTACTCGGCGCCAACGATGGCCAGCAGGTAGGCCTTGGGGTTGCGGTTGATGGTGGAGAAGAACACCTGGCCGCCCGGCTTGACCATGCGGTAGCAGGCACGGATCACCGACGACGGGTCGGGTACGTGCTCGAGCATTTCCAGGCAGGTGACCACATCGAATTGTTCAGGCATTTCTTCGGCCAGCGCTTCGGCGGTGATCTGCCGGTACTCCACCTGCACGCCAGACTCCAGCTGGTGCAGCTGGGCCACGGCCAGCGGCGCCTCGCCCATGTCGATACCGGTAACGCTGGCGCCGCGCAGGGCCATGGCTTCGCTGAGGATGCCGCCGCCGCAACCTACGTCCAGCACCTTCTTGCCGGCCAGGCTGGCGCGTTCGTCGATCCAGTTGACGCGCAGCGGGTTGATTTCATGCAGCGGCTTGAACTCGCTTTCACGGTCCCACCAGCGGTGGGCCAGCGCTTCGAACTTGGCGATTTCGGCGCGGTCGACGTTGCTCATTGGGCAGTCCTCAGAAGCTTGGCTATTAAGCTGCAAGCTGCAAGCCCCAGGCAGCAAGAAAAAGCAGACCTTGTACGCATTCGCTTTTTCCTGCCGCTCGTAGCTTGCGGCTTGCGCTCGAAAAGGCCGGAGTATACCCGAGCGCTCGGCCCCCAGGCTCGCTATAATCGCCGGCTTTTGATATCCGAACGACAGGGAGAGGCAATGCGCGAGCGACTATTGGCGGCGGAGAAGGTGACCGCGATCCGCTGGCAGGGCGGCGTCCTGCACCTGCTCGACCAGCGCCTGCTGCCGTCCCGGGAGTGCTGGCTGGCCTGCGACAATGTCGCGCAGGTGGCAGCCGCGATCCGCGACATGGCGGTGCGCGGTGCTTCGGCGATCGGTATCGCGGCGGCCTACGGCCTGGTGCTGGCCCTGGAAGAGCGGCTGGCCGAAGGTGGTGACTGGGAGCTGGACCTGGAAGAGGACTTTCTCACCCTGGCCGAGGCGCGCCCCACGGCTGCCAACCTGTTCTGGGCACTGAACCGCATGCGCGAGCGCCTGCAGCGCCTGCGCCCGGACGAAGACGTGCTGGCCGCGTGCGAGGCCGAAGCGCTGGCCATTCACGAAAGCGACCGTGAAGCCAACCTGACCATGGCCCAGCACGGCACCGAGCTGATCCGCCGTCACCAGGGCAACGCCCAGACCCTGCTCACCTATGGCAATGCCGGTGCGCTGGCCAGTGGGGGCTTCGGCACCGCGCTGGGGGTGATCCGTGCCGGTTACCTCGAAGGCATGGTCGAGCGGGTGTATGCCGGCGAGACGCGCCCCTGGCTGCAGGGCTCGCGCCTGACCGCGTGGGAGCTGACCAACGAAGGCATCCCGACCACCCTGTGCGCCGATTCGGCGCTGGCCCACCTGATGAAGACCAAGGGCATCACCTGGGTGGTGGTGGGGGCGGACTGCATTGCCGCCAATGGCGACATGGCCGGCAAGATCGGCACTTACCAGCTGGCGGTCAGCGCCATGCACCATGGCGTGCGCTTCATGGTGGTGGCGCCCAGCACCAGCATCGACCTGAACCTGGCGACCGGCGAGGATATCCCCCTGGAAGTGCGTGAGGCCGATGAACTGCTGGATTACGCCGGCACCCGGGTGGCTCCGGAGGTCGAGGTGTTCAACCCGGTGTTCGACGTGACCCCGGCAGACCTGATCGACGTGATCGTGACCGAGCGCGGCATTGTCGAACGTCCGGATACCGCCAAGCTGGCGCAGTTGATGTGCCGCAAGCGCCTGCATTGATAACCTGAAACACGCGTACCTTGTGGGAGCGGCCTTGTGTCGCGATTGGGCCGCAAAGCGGCCCCGGGATCTTGGCGAAGACGCAAAAATTGCAGGGGCTGCTGCGCAGCCCTTTCGCGACACAAGGCCGCTCCCACAATGACCGTGCACCGCCGTACAGATCTCCCCACCGCACCCGCCTTTGTGGTAACATCCGGCAGTTTCCAAGGCCGCCCATCACGGCGGCCTTCATTGCGCAGATCCATGGCACAACTCATTGATTTGTCGTAAGTCGTCGCACCCTTATGCGCTGCGGCGGCGAGCTTCGTTCGGCCCTTGATGGAGCTGCGAAGTTTCACCAGAAAAAGGAATCAGGCTTCTCATGGGCGAACTGGCCAAAGAAATCCTCCCGGTCAATATCGAAGACGAACTGAGACAGTCCTACCTCGACTACGCGATGAGCGTGATTGTCGGGCGAGCGCTGCCCGATGCACGTGACGGCTTGAAGCCCGTGCATCGTCGCGTTCTCTATGCGATGAGCGAACTGGGCAACGACTGGAACAAGCCGTACAAGAAATCCGCCCGTGTGGTCGGTGACGTGATCGGTAAGTACCACCCGCACGGCGACACTGCGGTCTACGACACCATCGTGCGTATGGCCCAGCCCTTCTCGCTGCGCTACCTGCTGGTCGATGGCCAGGGCAACTTCGGTTCGGTGGACGGCGACAATGCCGCGGCCATGCGATACACCGAAGTGCGCATGACCAAGCTGGCCCACGAGCTGCTGTCCGACCTGCACAAGGAAACCGTCGACTGGGTGCCCAACTACGACGGCACCGAGCAGATCCCGGCGGTCATGCCCACGCGTATCCCCAACCTGCTGGTCAACGGTTCCAGCGGTATCGCCGTGGGTATGGCGACCAACATTCCGCCGCACAACCTTGGCGAAGTCATCGACGGTTGCCTGGCGCTGATCGACAACCCGGAAGTCACCGTCGATGAACTGATGCAGTTCATCCCCGGCCCGGACTTCCCGACAGCCGGCATCATCAACGGTCGCCAAGGCATCATCGAGGCCTACCGCACCGGCCGCGGCCGCATCTACATGCGTGCCCGCTCCGAGGTCGAAGACATCGACAAGGTCGGTGGCCGCCAGCAGATCGTGATCACCGAGCTGCCGTACCAGCTGAACAAGGCGCGGCTGATCGAGAAGATCGCCGAGCTGGTCAAAGAGAAAAAGATCGAAGGCATCACCGAGCTGCGCGACGAGTCCGACAAGGACGGCATGCGCATCGTCATCGAGCTGCGCCGCGGCGAAGTGCCGGAGGTGGTGCTCAACAACCTCTACCAGCAAACCCAGCTGCAGAGCGTATTCGGCATCAACGTGGTGGCCCTGGTGGACGGCCGCCCACGGCTGCTCAACCTCAAGGACCTGCTCGAAGCGTTCGTCCGTCACCGCCGTGAAGTGGTGACCCGCCGCACTGTCTTCGAGCTGCGCAAGGCCCGCGAACGCGGCCACATCCTTGAAGGCCAGGCGGTTGCGCTGTCCAACATCGACCCGGTCATTGCCTTGATCAAGGCTTCGCCTACGCCTTCCGAGGCCAAGGAAGCCCTGATTTCCACGCCGTGGGAGTCCAGTGCCGTGCAGGTCATGGTCGAGCGCGCCGGTGCCGAGGCCTGCCGCCCTGAAGACCTGCCCGAGCAGTATGGCCTGCACGATGGCAAATACTTCCTGTCGCCGGAACAGGCCCAGGCCATTCTCGACCTGCGCCTGCACCGCCTGACCGGCCTGGAGCACGAGAAGCTGCTGGCCGAGTACCAGGAAATTCTCGAGCAGATCGGCGAGCTGATCCGCATCCTCAACAGCGCCGAGCGCCTGATGGAAGTGATCCGCGAAGAGCTGGAGGCCATCCGCGCCGAGTACGGCGATGCCCGCCGCACCGAAATCCTCAATGCCAGCCACGACCTCAACTACGGCGACATGATCCCGGAAGAAGAGCGCGTGGTCACCATTTCCCACGGTGGTTACGCCAAGACCCAGCCGTTGTCCGCTTACCAGGCCCAGCGCCGTGGCGGCAAAGGCAAGTCGGCGACCGGCGTGAAGGACGAGGACTACATCGAGCACCTGCTGGTCGCCAACAGCCACGCCACGCTGCTGCTGTTCTCCAGCAAGGGCAAGGTGTACTGGAAAAAGACCTACGAAATTCCAGAAGCATCGCGTGCCGCCCGTGGTCGCCCGCTGGTGAACCTGCTGCCGCTGGAAGAGGGTGAGCGCATCACCGCCATGCTGCAGGTGGACCTCGAGGCCCTGCAGCAGAACGCAGACCTTGACGAAGAGCTGGAAGACGCCGACGACACCGTGCTCGAAGGTGAGCTGGTCGAGGCCGAGGAAGTTGACGAAGAAGACGGCGACACCCCTGAGTGGGTGGCAGAGCCGACCGGCGCGTACATCTTCATGGCCACCGCTTCTGGTACCGTCAAGAAGACCCCGCTGGTGCAGTTCGCCCGCCCGCGCTCCAATGGCCTGATTGCCTTGAAGCTCAAAGAAGGCGATACCCTGATTGCAGCGGCCATCACCGACGGCGCCAAGGAAGTGATGATGTTCTCCGACGCTGGCAAGGTCATTCGCTTTGCCGAGAGCGTGGTGCGTGAAATGGGCCGTAACGCCCGTGGCGTGCGGGGCATGAAGCTGGGCAAGGGGCAGCAGATCATTTCCATGCTGATTCCGGAGTCCGGCGCGCAGATCCTGACCGCTTCCGAGCGTGGCTTTGGCAAGCGTACCCCGCTGTCCAAGTTCCCGCGCCGCGGCCGTGGCGGCCAGGGCGTGATCGCCATGGGCACCAAGGGGCGCAATGGCTTGTTGATCGGCGCCATCCAGGTGCATGAAGGTGAGGAGATCATGCTGATCTCCGACCAGGGCACGCTGGTGCGCACCCGGGTTGGCGAAGTGTCCAGCCTGAGCCGCAACACGCAGGGTGTGACCTTGATCAAGCTGGCTGCCGACGAAACACTGGTTGGCCTGGAGCGGATCCAGGAACCGTCCGAGGACGAACTCGACGATATGGTCGAGGCGGGCGAGGAGGGTGTCGAGGCGGAAGTGCCAGACAATGACGAAGCTGCAGGCGCCGAAGAGGCCCCGCAGGAGTAAGCAGGTGTAAAACCCGAACGGGGCGACCAAGGTCGCCCCGTTTGACTGATAACTGCAGGCAATGCCTGGCCGGGTGCGAGCAAGCTTTTTGTAGGAGCGGCCTTGTGTCGCGAAAGGGCTGCAAAGCAGCCCCAGGATTTCAGCGGCGCTGCAAAAAGCTGGGGGCCGCTTCGCGGCCCTATCGCGACACAAGGCCGCTCCCACAAAGAGGCGCGTGCGGCCTGCAAGAAATGAATTTGTACCATTTGGCAGAGCGAGAGTGGATGTGAGCAACCGAGCCTTTAACTTCTGCGCAGGCCCTGCCGCGCTTCCTACCGCTGTTCTGCAGCGCGCCCAGGCTGAAATGCTGGACTGGCATGGCAAGGGCTTGTCGGTGATGGAAATGAGCCATCGCAGCGACGATTACGTGGCCATCGCCGAAAAGGCCGAGCAGGACCTGCGTGACCTGCTGTCTATCCCCTCCAACTACAAGGTACTGTTCCTGCAGGGTGGTGCCAGCCAGCAGTTCGCTGAAATCCCGCTGAACCTGCTGCCGGAAAACGGCACTGCCGACTACATCGAGACCGGTATCTGGTCGAAGAAGGCCATCGAGGAAGCGCGCCGCTTCGGCAACGTCAACGTCGCCGCCAGCGCCAAGGCCTACGATTACCTGGCCATTCCGGGCCAGAACGACTGGAAACTGACCAATAACGCTGCCTACGTGCACTATGCGTCCAACGAAACCATCGGTGGCCTGCAGTTCGACTGGGTGCCGCAGACCGGTGACGTTCCGCTGGTGGTCGACATGTCCTCCGACATCCTCTCGCGCCCGATCGACGTGTCGCAGTTCGGCCTGATTTACGCCGGCGCGCAGAAAAACATCGGCCCCAGCGGCCTGGTGGTGGTGATCGTGCGTGAAGACCTGCTGGGCCACGCCCGCAGCAGCTGCCCGACCATGCTCGACTACAAGGTGTCGGCCGACAACGGCTCGATGTACAACACCCCGGCCACTTACTCCTGGTACCTCTCGGGCCTGGTGTTCGAGTGGCTCAAGGAGCAGGGCGGTGTCGAGGCCATGGAGCAGCGCAACCGGGCCAAGAAAGACCGCCTGTACGGCTTCATCGACAGCAGCGAGTTCTACACCAACCCGATCAGCGTCAATGCCCGCTCGTGGATGAACGTGCCGTTCCGCCTGGCCGATGAACGCCTGGACAAGGCCTTCCTCGCCGGTGCCGATGCCCGCGGCCTGCTCAACCTCAAGGGCCACCGCTCGGTGGGCGGGATGCGCGCCTCTATCTACAACGCCCTGGGCCTGGACGCCGTGGAAGCGCTGGTGGCCTACATGGCTGAATTCGAGAAGGAGCACGGCTGATGTCGGAACAGGAACTCAAAGCCCTGCGCGTTCGCATCGACAGCCTCGACGAGAAAATCCTCGAGCTGATCAGCGAGCGCGCCCGGTGTGCCGAAGAGGTTGCGCGGGTCAAGACCGCTTCGCTCAAAGAAGGCGAGAAGCCGGTGTTCTACCGCCCCGAGCGCGAAGCAGCAGTGCTCAAGCGGGTGATGGAGCGTAATAAAGGGCCGCTGGGCAACGAAGAAATGGCGCGGCTGTTCCGCGAAATCATGTCGTCGTGCCTGGCCCTGGAAGAGCCGCTGAAAATCGCCTACCTGGGCCCTGAAGGCACCTTCACCCAGGCGGCGGCCATGAAGCACTTCGGTCACGCGGTGGTCAGCCGCCCGATGGCGGCCATCGACGAGGTGTTCCGTGAAGTGGCAGCCGGTGCTGTGAACTTTGGCGTAGTGCCGGTGGAAAACTCCACCGAAGGTGCTGTCAGCCACACCCTGGACAGCTTCCTCGAGCATGACATGGTGATTTGCGGCGAAGTCGAGCTGCGTATCCACCACCACCTGCTGGTGGGGGAGAGCACCAAGACCGACAGCATCACCCGCATCTATTCCCATGCCCAGTCCCTGGCCCAGTGCCGCAAGTGGCTGGACGCGCACTACCCGAACGTGGAGCGGGTGGCGGTATCGAGTAATGCCGAGGCCGCCAAGCGCGTGAAGGGCGAGTGGAACTCGGCGGCGATCGCCGGTGACATGGCTGCCAACCTGTATGGCTTGACCCGCCTGGCCGAGAAGATCGAAGACCGCCCAGACAACTCCACGCGCTTTTTGATGATCGGCCAGCAGGAAGTGCCGCCCACCGGCGACGACAAGACCTCGATCATTGTTTCGATGAGCAACAAGCCGGGCGCGCTGCATGAGCTGCTGGTGCCGTTCCACCAGAACGGCATCGACCTGACCCGCATCGAAACCCGCCCGTCGCGCAGCGGCAAGTGGACCTACGTGTTCTTCATCGACTTCGTTGGCCACCACCGCGACCCACTGATCAAGGCGGTGCTCGAACAGATCAGCCAGGAGGCTGTGGCGCTGAAGGTGCTGGGCTCGTATCCGAAGGCAGTGCTTTGATTCAGGGCCGCTGGGGGCGCTTTGCGCCCCATCGCCGGCAAGCCAGCTCCCACAGGTACAGCGCAAGCCTCCAGGTTTCCACTGCCCCTGTGCCTGCGATGGGCTGCAACGCAGCCCCAGCGGTCTCACAGGCTGTCCCCCACAGGTCCAGCACAAGCCCCCAGGTTTGCACTACTCCTGTAGGAGCTGGCGTGCCTGCGATGGGTGTGGGAGCTGGCTTGCCTGCGATGGGCTGCAACGCAGCCCCAGCGGTCTCACAGGCTGTCTCGATTTCTGAACAGGGTTCACACCAGTGGTAAATGCAGCAAAAACCAAACCCGCGCCCATCATCAACCGCCTGGTCGTAGTTGGCCTCGGCCTGATCGGTGGTTCGTTCGCCAAGGGCCTGCGTGAAAGCGGCCTGTGCCGCGAAGTGGTCGGAGTCGACCTGGACGCCCCCTCGCGCAAGCAGGCCGTAGCCTTGGGCGTGGTCGACCGCTGCGAAGAAGACCTCGCCACCGCCTGCGTGGGCGCCGATGTCATCCAGCTGGCCGTGCCCATCCTGGCCATGGAGAAAGTTCTGGCGCGCCTGGCTCGGCTAGACCTGGGCAACGCCATCATCACCGACGTCGGCAGCGCCAAGGGCAATGTTGTTCGTGAGGCGCGCTCTGTTTTTGTAAACGAGAGCGGCCGGCGCCTGCCGCGCTTCGTGCCTGGCCACCCCATCGCCGGTTCCGAGCAGAGCGGGGTAGAGGCATCCAACGCCACCCTGTTCCGCCGGCACAAGGTCATTCTCACGCCGCTGGCCGAAACCGACCCGGCCGCACTGGCCCTGGTCGACCGCCTGTGGCGCGCGCTGGAGGCCGATGTCGAGCACATGACGGTCCAGCGCCACGACGAAGTGCTGGCCGCCACCAGCCACTTGCCGCACCTGTTGGCCTTTGGCCTGGTCGATTCACTGGCCAAACGCAATGAAAACCTCGAGATCTTCCGGTACGCTGCCGGGGGGTTCCGCGATTTCACCAGGATCGCCGGCAGCGACCCGACCATGTGGCATGACATCTTCCTCGCCAACCGCGATGCTGTCCTGCGCACACTTGATACATATCGCAGTGATCTCGACGCCTTGCGCGACGCTATCGCTGAAGGGGACGGGCACCAGTTGCTGGGTGTATTCACCCGCGCACGCGTTGCCCGCGAGCATTTCAGTAAAATCCTGGCCCGTCGGGCCTATGTGGACGCTATGAACGCCAACGATCTGATTTTCCTGGCCCAACCGGGTGGCCGCCTGAACGGGCGGATTCGTGTACCGGGCGACAAGTCGATTTCTCACCGCTCGATCATGCTTGGCTCGCTGGCCGAGGGCACCACCGAGGTCGAAGGCTTCCTCGAAGGTGAAGACGCCCTGGCGACCCTGCAGGCATTCCGTGACATGGGTGTGGTCATCGAAGGCCCCAACCACGGCCGCGTGACCATTCATGGTGTTGGCCTGCACGGTCTGAAGCCGCCGCCCGGCCCGCTGTACGTAGGCAACTCGGGGACCTCGATGCGTTTGCTGTCCGGCTTGCTGGCCGGCCAGCCGTTCGACGTGACCATGACCGGTGATGCCTCGTTGTCCAAGCGCCCGATGAACCGTGTGGCCAACCCGCTGCGCGAAATGGGTGCCGTGGTCGAGACCGGTCCGGAAGGCCGCCCGCCGCTGACCATTCGCGGCGGCCACCGGCTCAAGGGGCTGACCTACACGCTGCCGATGGCCAGCGCGCAGGTCAAATCCTGCCTGCTGCTGGCCGGCCTGTACGCCGAAGGCAAGACCACCGTCACCGAGCCGGCACCGACCCGCGACCACACCGAGCGCATGCTGCGCGGTTTCGGCTACGCGGTAGAAAGCAATGGCTCGGTGGCCTCGTTGCAGTCTGGGGGCAAGCTGACCGCCACCCGCATCGAAGTGCCGGCCGACATCTCCTCGGCAGCCTTCTTCCTGGTGGCGGCGTCCATCGCCGAAGGCTCCGAACTGGTGCTGGAACACGTCGGCATCAACCCGACCCGTACCGGTGTCATCGACATCCTGCGCCTGATGGGTGGCGACATCACCCTGGAGAACCAGCGTGAAGTCGGCGGCGAGCCGGTGGCCGACCTGCGTGTGCGCGGGGCCAAGCTGAAGGGTATCGATATCCCTGAAGAACTGGTGCCGCTGGCTATCGACGAGTTCCCCGTGCTGTTCGTTGCCGCTGCCTGCGCCGAAGGCCGTACCGTGCTGCGCGGTGCCGAAGAGCTGCGGGTGAAGGAGTCCGACCGTATCCAGGTGATGGCCGACGGCCTGCTGACCCTGGGCATCAAGTGCGAGCCGACCCCGGACGGCATCATCATCGACGGCGGCCAGCTGGGCGGCGGCGAAGTGCATGGCCACGGTGACCACCGCATTGCCATGGCCTTCAGCGTGGCCTCGCTGCGCGCCAGTGCGCCGATCCGCATTCATGACTGCGCCAACGTTGCCACGTCGTTCCCCAACTTCCTGGCGCTGTGCGCCGAAGTGGGCATCCGCGTGGCAGAAGAGGGCAAGTCGTGAATACGCTGGCCCCCATCATCACCATCGACGGGCCGAGTGGCTCTGGCAAAGGTACGGTCGCCGGCTTGCTGGCGCGCGAACTGGGCTGGCGCCTGCTGGACTCGGGCGCGCTGTACCGGCTGCTGGCGTTCAATGCCAGCAACCACGGTGTCGATCTGACCAACGAAGAGCTGCTGACCAAGCTGGCCGCCCATCTGGATGTGCAGTTCATCGCCGCCGAGCCCGGTAAGCTGCAGCAGACCATTCTCGAAGGTGAGGACGTCAGCCAGGTCATCCGCACCGAAACCGTCGGTGCCGGTGCCTCGATGGTGGCGTCGCTGCCTGCCGTGCGTGAGGCGCTGCTACAGCGCCAGCGCGCCTTCCGGGAAATGCCCGGGCTGATTGCCGACGGCCGCGACATGGGCACGGTGGTATTCCCCGACGCGCCGCTGAAGGTGTTTCTGACCGCCAGTGCCGAGGAAAGGGCGCGCCGCCGCTACCTGCAGTTGAAGGGCAAGGGTGAAGATGTTAGTCTGTCGAGTCTGCTGGATGAGATTAGGGCGCGTGATGAACGCGACACTCAGCGTGCAGTGGCCCCGCTGAAACCAGCGGCAGACGCCATTCAGCTGGATTCCACCGAGTTGTCCATCGAGCAGGTGTTGCAACGTATCAGGAGCGAGATCGCCCAGCGCGACCTTCTCTGATCACCAGGAAAGCAGGCAGGTTCACCAGTCAACGTCTTGCCGGCGTTCCTTTACTTAAAACAGACCCACATTGTCTGGAATGTGGCGAGGGGCGTTTGTTTCGCCCGAATCTACAGGAATTAAAATGAGCGAAAGCTTTGCAGAACTCTTTGAAGAAAGCCTGAAAACCCTCAATCTTCAGCCGGGTGCCATCATCACCGGTATCGTTGTCGACATCGACGGCGACTGGGTTACCGTACACGCTGGCCTGAAGTCCGAGGGTGTCATCCCGCTCGAGCAGTTCTACAACGAAGCTGGCGAACTGACCATCAAGGTCGGTGACGAAGTCCACGTTGCGCTGGACGCGGTCGAAGACGGCTTTGGCGAAACCAAACTGTCCCGTGAAAAAGCCAAGCGCGCCGAGTGCTGGATTGTTCTGGAAGCAGCTTTCGCCGCCGAAGAAGTGGTCAAGGGCGTTATCAACGGTAAGGTTAAGGGCGGCTTCACTGTCGACGTTAACGGCATCCGTGCGTTCCTGCCGGGCTCCCTGGTTGATGTCCGCCCAGTGCGCGACACCACCCACCTGGAAGGCAAAGAGCTGGAATTCAAGGTCATCAAGCTGGACCAGAAGCGCAACAACGTTGTCGTTTCCCGTCGCAGCGTGCTGGAAGCCGAGAACTCCGCCGAGCGCGAAGCCCTGCTGGAAACCCTGCAGGAAGGCCAACAAGTCAAAGGTATCGTCAAGAACCTCACCGACTACGGCGCATTCGTGGACCTGGGCGGTATCGACGGCCTGCTGCACATCACCGACATGGCCTGGAAGCGCATCAAGCACCCATCGGAAATCGTTAACGTTGGCGACGAAGTCGACGTACGCGTTCTGAAGTTCGACCGTGAGCGCAACCGCGTTTCGCTGGGTCTGAAGCAAATGGGTGAAGATCCGTGGGTAGCTATCACTGCCCGTTACCCAGAAGGTACTCGCGTACAGGCTCGCGTAACCAACCTGACCGACTACGGCTGCTTCGCTGAGCTGGAAGAAGGCGTTGAAGGTCTGGTACACGTTTCCGAAATGGACTGGACCAACAAGAACATCCACCCGTCGAAAGTCGTTCAGGTTGGCGACGAAGTGGAAGTCATGGTTCTGGACATCGACGAAGAGCGTCGTCGTATCTCCCTGGGCATCAAGCAGTGCAAGTCCAACCCATGGGAAGACTTCTCCGGCCAGTTCAACAAGGGTGACAAGATCACCGGTACCATCAAGTCGATCACCGACTTCGGTATCTTCATCGGTCTGGACGGCGGCATCGACGGCCTGGTTCACCTGTCCGACATCTCCTGGAACGAAACCGGCGAAGAAGCCGTACGTCGTTTCAAGAAGGGCGACGAGCTGGAAACCGTCATCCTGTCGGTTGACCCAGAGCGCGAGCGCATCTCCCTGGGCATCAAGCAGCTGGAAGACGATCCGTTCTCCAACTTCGTTGCTGTCAACGACAAGGGCGCTATCGTCAAGGGCATCGTGAAAGAAGTTGACGCCAAAGGCGCCATCGTCACCCTGGCCGACGACATCGAAGCCACTCTGAAAGCTTCCGAAATCAGCCGTGACCGCGTTGAAGACGCGCGCAACGTTCTGAAGGAAGGCGAAGAGATCGAAGCCAAGATCATCAGCGTTGACCGCAAGTCCCGCGTTATCAGCCTGTCGATCAAGTCGAAAGACGACGCTGAAGAGCGTGAAGCTATCCAGAGCCTGAAAAACGCTCCGGAAGCTGCTGCCGACACCACCATGGCTGCGCTGCTGCGCGAAGCAATGGCCAAGCAGAACTGAGTTCTGTTTGATCGGTAAAAAAGGGCGACCCTCGGGTCGCCCTTTTTTTGTGGTGCGCCA
>NZ_BLJG01000011.1 GCF_009932375.1 Pseudomonas juntendi | reverse complement strand
TTTTCCATCAGCGCCAACAACCGAGCCGCTACTGACGACAGTTCACGGTCGCCATGGATTGAAGGCGCGTCAGATTCGCGATGACGTTCAGGCGGTACTGGACCGAACTGTTCAGAGGATGAAGCATGAAGGCTTCCCGGACTACGAGGTGAGCGAGCTGCGATCAGCAAGCTTGCACTGGCTTCGCCACACGGGCGCAACGTTTGATGCCCCGCTGCGCAATCCGAAGAACCTCCAGGCCGACCTGCGGCACAAGAGCTTGGCGACTACCCAGAATATCTACTACCACGCCCTGGACGACGAGCGCAGTTCTGAGGTTGCGGGGCTTTCTTTACGGCGCTGATCAAGGCCGGGGCAATGTCTCTCATTGCCCTTCGAGCTGGGCAAGTTCCTTAACCCCTAACATGAGAGTTGAGGCAGAGTAGGCTGTGGCAGTGCCGAAGGTAGTGCTCGGTTAAAATAAATTACAGAAATCACTTGTTGTCAAAGGGATTGGGAGCTTTGAGTCAGACTCAATAGAAACAGGGAACTGACCTACCTCTAACCATTGCCCGTGGTGATATACAAATCTAATCCAGTGCAGAGGAACGAAAGCTAAAATTTTAGCTCCATATAGACTTCTTTGAAGCTCCTTTGCTATTTCCATTTCAACTGCAAAAAGTGGCTCATCTTGCAGGCGGCTCCGTATAGCTTTATTGAAAGTTGGGTAAAACTCAATCGCACCACGATTCGACCACCATAGGTCAGTTTTGAAAAACCTAACTATCGTGCATTCTAGGCTTGTCCCAGAGGTTAAGGTTACATCTTTTTCGTGCCCTTTGACCGTTGCAAGTGATTCTCCCTCGGGAATTGTTACCATCACCTGCGTATCTTTGAAGACACTGCGAGTCATCAGTGTTTTGAATGACTTATCATAGTTTACCTCCAGTGAGGTATAGATATGCCTATCTAGAAATTCTGTATCAATCAAGAGCAATTTATAAATGTCATTTAGCCATGATGTGGTTTGATTGCTTATGAAGTAGTCGTGAAGAATGACATTGCTGCCATATAGAATGCTGGATGCTATATCAATTGCATACATCATGCGTGTGGCTGACACTGCATCGTTTTCCATTGCAAAAGATGCTACTTTGCTACTAATTGACTCTACCGCGTGGAAATTTAAGCTTGACCTTTCATCGTGCATTTGGGGAAAGTATTTAGAATTGTAGAAGCTTCTCAGATCGTCCAGGTAGGATAATATCCATGGGCAATCTTGCTTGCTGAGAAAGGGGGGCTCGGAAGCAACAACCTCCATTGCGAATGTGATCGGATGGAATTCAGTTCCTAATCTTGGTTGTGGCTCCAGCTTCAAATACCTGACAGGGAAGTGCGACTCGCTATCTGTGACTAAATTGAAAGTGTATGGCCCGTTGCATTCCCGCTCAATAAGATCAATGCCTATGTATTTCATACGAAGTCCTCAATGAATATCTAGAATATTTCTCTTAACAGTTTCCAGGTGCCGATTTGCGTGGGATGCAAATAAAGATTCATCCGTACAAATAAAGTCTCATTCTTTGAAATAGAGTTTCATCCTAAAACAGGGGGCAAAGCCTCCTGCGGGACGGTGGCCACTTTCGGCCCTGCCGGTCGCCGTCCGTTCGTGCGGCGCTGCAAGTATCGCAGCACACCCAGCGTCATGCGGGCGTCGGCAAGGGCGCGGTGTGCGCCGTCTTCTGCCACGCCGCAGTCGGTCGCAGCCTCGATCAGCTTCAACCATCGCCAGTCATCGCGGTCTCGGTCGTACTCGCCATGCCACTTGGCATACATCCGCATCAAGCAGGCAGTCGTCAATACAGGCGCGGCTATACCGTGGAGTTGGTGGGTCTGCCGCAGCAGGCGCGCATCAAAAGCCGCGTTGTACGCAACGACAGTGCGCCCAGCAACGGCGGCGGCGTACTGCTCGGCCACCTCGGGCCATCTCGGCGCACTGGCCACCATGGCGTCGGTGATTTTGTGAATCGCTGTCGCCTCGACCGGGATTGGCCGGGTCGGGCGTATCAGCGTGTCGAGGATCGGTGCGCCGGTCACGTCGAGTATGGTTATCTCGCAAATCTCGGCGTCATCACCGAGGCCGGTGGTTTCGGTGTCAAGCACAATGCAGCCTGCGGCAATCAGGTCTTTTGCCTGGGCTGCGACGTGCTGGCGACGGACTTGGGCACGCCCAGGCATCCAGCGCCACGGCACGCACTCGGCTGGGTTGTACACATCATAAGCCCCCTGACCTTGCCAGACACTGCCTGCGGGCTTGGTGTTTAGTCCCGGCATGAGGCGGAGGCGTTCCTTGAGGTGCTTACGGCATAGAAGCCCCTTGGACTCTGCTTCGGTCGGGGTGAGGTGTTTTCGGGTTCTGCTCATTCGACCACCGCTGGTTAAGATGACTTTATTCTGATGCTGCCCTGACAGCGGCAACGTCCCGCGATCCTTTCAGAATGACACTTTGCCCGCCTGCCAAGCCTGAGCCTTTCAAAACAGTCCAGCTAATTGGCGCAGCTTAGGATGCGACTTTATTTGCATCCCACAGCATTGGTCAGTCAGGGGCAGTTGTGCAAAGCCCTGCGCCTGTAGGCACCCTCGCTTCAAGTCTTCTGGAATAGCCGCTCAATCTCTCGCTGTGCAATGGCCAGTTCTTTGAACTCGGAGCTGTCCTTGGCCTTGGTCAGACTAGCTATCTCGAACACCCGGCGAGAGTGATCCACAAGGTTGATGATTACTGATCGGTTATCCGTAGCCATATCTTCAAGCTGCTTTGCCGACCGGCTCTGCACCTCGATGATCTGGGACTGCATTCGTGCCAACTGTGTTTGTAGTTCGCCGTTCGTTGTCATGGTTGCATTGAGCTGGCGCTCGCGCTGTTCATCACGGCGCTTGAACTCAAGCTGCTCCACGGACAAGTCGCTTACCAAGGCTTCGAGTTTGGACTGCTGCGCTTCGGCCTGCGCGGCTCGTCGCGAGAGCTGTTCGCCATCCTTTGTCAGCCGTTCCAGCTCTCGCTTGGCATTGCCCAACTGTTCAGTGAGGCGAAGCTCATTTGCGTGTGACTCTCGAAGACTGCTCTCCAGGCCCTCGATCTGTTTGCTGTGTCTGCGAGCGTCCTGCTCACGCTGAGCGGCCACCTGCTGTTCGTAGTGTTCAGCCATGCGCTTCATTTCGTCGATCTGGCGGCTTTGACCAAGTAGCCGCTCATTCAGCTGCTCGTTCAGCGCCTCGGCGACGTTAGCGCGATCTTTCAGTTCGTCCCGATCAGCTACTACAGATTCGAGCTTTTTCGTCAGGGCCTCCAGGCGCTGCGTGAGGTCGGCGGTGATTCGCTTCTCCGCCTCGAACGAGTTGACCGCTGTTTCTTTCTCCATCAGCAGTGTGTTCCAGCGCGCCTCGATGTTGCGCCTCACTGCCTGTACCTCCGCCCGCTCTTTGGCCACCCGCTCATCTGCCAGCTCGCCAAGCGTTTGCACCATTTCCCGACACAAGCTTTCGAGCCTGCTTGGGAACTCGTCCAGGTGCTGCTGTGGGCTGGCGCTGCCCGAGCGGACCATATCGATGAATCGCATGAGGGTGGTGTTCGAGCCTCCCCCAACCCTGGCCCTGACAGCCCTCACTGATGGTTCGGTGCCTTCCTCTTGCAGCTCCCGCATTGCATCGGCGACCTCGGCCAGGGTCACTGGATGCTGGCGTTTTGTGGGCTTCATAGCGGGCTTCTCCGGGTCTGCGTTTCATGTGGCGGCGTAACGGTAAAGATAACGCGGATAACGTAACGGTAAAAGAGTAACGGTGAAAATAAAGCAGGTATTTTCTGGCATTGCATAAAGGCTAGAATCAAGCGCTAGACGCTCAGCATCGTCAATTGCGTGGTGGCGCACCGGGGTTTAGCGTTTTTAGAGGCATAACGCTGGTAACGGCGTTACTTGGACGGGGCTGGGCTTTGCAGGTATGAGCGCCAAGGGGCGATTGGGGAGCAACTGCACGCAGTAGGATGGCGACGCGCTCGTATAGCTCTATAGGCTGTGAGGTCTTGAGCGTGAAGGCAGAGGCATGAATGACTACTGAGGCAGAGGTCCGCCAGCGATTGGCCGGATTGATAGAGGGGGAGCCCGCAGAATTCGGAAAAAATCGTACGCTAAGGATGGTCTGAAGTAGCCATGCATTTCTGGCTGACTTCAGCCTCCGCCGATTTTGAAAGCGGCAAATCGATCAAAAACGATCAGATAACCCGCTTATTTCGGTGTTTCTAGCCGCCGAGAACACCTCGCGGCGGCCATTTCCTGCATTACAGGCGCACCTCTCCTGCATTGGTCAGCAAATGTCGGCGTGCCATCCACAGGTTCGACAGCGCGAACAGCGTCACCAGTTGCGCAGTATTCTTGGCCAAGCCACGGAAGCGCGTCTTCACATAACCGAACTGCCGCTTGATCACCCGAAACGGGTGCTCAACCTTGGCCCGTACCTGAGCCTTGGCTTTCTCGATCTTGCGTCTGGCTTTGTACAGCGCGCTGCTCTTGCCCGGCTTTTTGTAAGTGCTGCGCCGTGCTGCCACCTGCCAAATCACTTCGCGGCCATCATGCTCGGCACGCTTCTCGACGCCGGTATAACCCGCATCGGCGCAGACAACGTTTTCCTCGCCATGCAGCAACTTGTCGACCTGGGTGACGTCCGCCACGTTGGCCGCCGTACCTACAACGCTATGCACCAGGCCTGATTCGTCATCGACGCCGATGTGGGCCTTCATGCCAAAGTGGTGAGTCGGCCGCGGGAACTGCCCCCGCAGCCGCTCGCAGAACCGTACGTGACACTCTCGCGTCATACGGCTCCCGTTATCCAACCTTGCTGCCCGGTCACTCGCCAGTGATGAAACAGCCGGGGTACCACAGTCCGCATCTTGTCCAGCCATTGGCTAATGCGCCGCTTGCGCCTATGAAGGGCCTTGTATTTTCGTCGGGCCCAGCGTTCAAGCGCGCGGTCAATGTGCTGGAAGATGCCAAGCATGGCTGTCCGATAGAACGAGCCATAGTATTGCCACCACCCCTGTATCACTGGATTGTAGAGCCGAGCCACGTCGACCAGCGTCACGTGGGTTTGGCGATTGAGTCGCCACCTGCGTACCGCTTGCCGCATCCGCTTTAAGGCATCCGCACTCGCTCCCGGAAGGAAGCTCGTGAAGAAGGGGTTTGGGGAGCAATGGAACCAAAAACCAACGTAAGCTCTGAATCCCACCGTAAAGGGGCTTTCCGATCTCCAGCTCACCCGCCAGGCATTACTCTCTGATCAGTGCCTCGATGATCGGGCAGATCGTTCCGCCGTCTCCCGCATCACATTGCTGCACCAGTTCGCCTAACAGTTGCTGCATGACGACCAAGTCGGCCATCTTCTGCTCGATCAACGCGAGCTTGCGTGCAGCCCGTGCTCGCGTTTCGGCACAGGCGCACGACTCATCCAGCGTCAGCAGTCCACCGACTTCCGAGAGCGTGAAACCCAGCGCCTGAGCCCGCTTGATGAAACGCAGTCGCTTCACCATGTCCACCGGATAGCGCCGATGGCCACCCAAGGGTTTGGCTGGTTCATCCAGCAGCCCGCGTCGCTGGTAGTAGCGGATCGTCTCGACGTTCACCCCGGCGGCGTCTGCCAGCTTGCCAATGGTCAGCTCTGTGGCCATCACTTTCTCCTTGATTCCGTACTTTGGTACGGAGTTTAGAATAGCACCTAGGCAATCAGGCTCAGGAGATGGGAATGGGGATGCAACTCACCGGGAAAGGCTCGCTGGTCGCGAGTTCGCTGACCGCCATCGGTGCGTCGGTGTGCTGTGTCGGGCCACTGGTGCTGTTGGCACTCGGTGTCGGCGGTACGTGGGTGGGCGCTCTGACCATGATGGAGCCACTACGCCCCCTCTTCATCGGGTTGACTCTACTGTTCCTGGGATTGGCATTCCGCAAGCTCTACCTGGTGCCACAGGTTTGTACGCCAGGTACACCCTGCGCCGATCCGCGCACGCTCGTGCGACAGCGACTCGTGTTCTGGATCGTCAGCGTGCTGCTGCTCGGCCTATTGGCCGTGCCGTGGCTCGCCCCGCTGTTCTACTGAAGGAGATTAACCATGCGCAAACTGCTGATCGCCGTGCTTTTCGCCTTGCCCTTCGTGGCGCTGGCGGCTCCCCCGAAAACCGTCACGCTCGACGTGCAGAACATGACGTGCGGACTCTGTCCGATCACGGTCAAGAAGTCGCTGGAGAAGGTGTCCGGCGTGAGTGACGTCCAGGTCAATTTCGACCAGAAGACGGCGACCGTCACCTACGATCCCGATAAGGCCCAGCCCGAGGCACTGACTGAGGCGACCGCGAACGCGGGATACCCCTCCACAGTGCAGAAGTGAGGTCACGATGAGCGCCATTGTCCTTGAGTCCGTGCTGACTTGCCCGCGCTGCGGCTTCGCCAAGCCGGAAACCATGCCCACGGACGCCTGCCAGTTCTATTACGAGTGCAGCAACTGCAAGGCGCTGCTGCGCCCCAACCCAGGGGATTGCTGCGTTTTCTGTTCGTTCGGCTCGGTGAAGTGCCCGCCGATCCAGCAGCAGCTTGGGTGTTGCTCATAGCGTTTAGGGGGATCACAGGTCGTCGTCTGGATTACGCAGTGGCCGCAGCTCGCCGCGCGCAACTTCTTCCGGTACCGCAAAGGAATACCGCCCGAGCATGTTGATGTGCTCGTAGATCAGCGGCGATAGCCGGGCCAAATCCTCTTCCAGCACTGGATAGCCGTGCTGCTTGAGCCGTTCCACGGCCGCCGTCATGTAGAGGGTGTTCCACAGCACGATGATGTTCACCACCAGGCCCAGAGCACCGAGCTGGTCTTCCTGGCCTTCGCGGTAGCGCTGGCGGAGCTCGCCGCGTTTGCCGTGGAACACGGCGCGGGCCAGGCTGTGCCGGCCTTCGCCTCGGTTCAACTGGGTCAGGGTGGCGCGGCGCTTGGACTCGTCGTCGATATAGGTCAACGTGTGCAGAGTCTTTTCGATCCGCCCGAATTCGGCCAGCGCCTGGGCCAGCCGGGTGGGTCTATCTCCCGTTTGCAGCGTGCGCATGATGCCAGTCGCCGGCACCCGGCCGAGTTTGAGCGAGCCTGCCAGGCGCAGCAGGTCGTCCCAGTGCTCGGCGATCAGGTCGAGTTTGACCGACTGGCGGGCCAGCCCGTTGAGCTTGCCGTAGTCCGCGTCCGGGCGCGTGCGCCAGAAGCGGGTACCGCCGACATCGGCCAGCCGCGGACTGAAGTGGTAGCCAAGTAGGCGGAAGAGCCCGAACACCACATCGCTGTAGGCCCCGGTGTCGGTCATGATTTGCGTCGGCTGCAACTCGGTCTGCTGTTCCAGCACGACCGCCAGCAACACCAGGCTGTCGCGCAGCGTGCCGGGCACGGTGATGGCGTTGAGGCCGGAGAATTGGTCGGAAATCAGGTTGTACCAGGTGACACCCCGGCCGGTGCCGAAATACTTCGGATTGGGGCCGGCATGCACGGTGCGCACCGGTACGACGAAGCGCATGCCATCGGCGGAGGCGACCTCGCCGCCACCCCAGACTTGGGCCAGTTCCAGTTGGCTTTGCGCTCCGACCAGGATGGCGTTAGCCGCTGACAGGGTGTCGTCGCGGATATAATTCTGGCTGACCCAGGACAGCCGGTCACGGCGCAGCGCCGGGTTGTCGGTGCGGATCAAGGGCTCCAGGCCGGTGTTGCAGGCCCCGCCCAACAGCACCGCGCAGAGGCTGGTGACCAGGTTGTCGGCGCGTGCATTGCGTTCGGAGACATGGGTGAAGGCCTCGGAAAAGCCAGTGCGGGCGGCGATTTCCAAGAGGATTTCCGGCAGATCGACACGCGGCATCAGGTCAGACACGGCCGCCCGCAGTTGCAGCAACGAGCAGGGCTCGTCCAGCTTGTCCAGCGCCCCGAGCGACAGTTCGGTCTTGCCCTCGGTGTTCTCGCTCAGTTGAATCGCCGGGTTGTCGGGCAGGCGCGCGGCTACTGCCAGCCAGGTTGCATCCAGCTCGACGGACAAGGCGTCCAGGGTGGTTTTGGCGTCGATGGTCAGGCCCAGTGACCGGCAGATGATCGGTCGCGCCGCCAGCCATTCGGCACCGTCGAGCAGGCCAAGGCGCGGGTCGGCATAGCGCCAACTGGGCGAGACGAAGACATCGCGGCGGCGCAGGGCCGTGCGCAGCGCATCGAGCGTGCAGAACACATAGGCACCCATGTCGAGGGAGCCATCTTCGCGGGTGATGTGCTTCTGCCAAGCCTTGGCCACGATCTCCTGCGGCGCGTCATCCTCTGGCTTCCGGCGCGGCAGGTTCAGTTGCAGCCACTCCAGACTAGCCGCCACGCCCTTGCCGGCCGGGCTGAAGCCGAAGCGGATGTGCTTGAGCAGGTCGGGCAGGAAGCGGCGCACGCTGCGGTAGCGCGCTTCCAATGCAAGAAAATAGACGTCATCTACCGGGCGGATCAGCGCGTTGACCTCTTCCAGGGCCTTTTCCAGGGTGGTCCTCGGCAGGTCGTTGAACAGCCGGGCGCGCACGTTGTCATCGCTGATCGAGCTGTCCAGCACGACCTTGCACGCGGCGGCGAGCGTCGCGGCCGACCGATCCAGGTCTTTCAGGCTGCGCATGCGGGCTTTCTTGTCGGCCTTCTCCGCGTTGCTGAACAGGTCGCGCAGCAAGGCCTCCAGGACTTCCAGTGCGTCGTCGTGCGCAGTCGCCTCCAGGCAGAGTGCGAAGGCCACCAGTGTCGCCATCCGCCGCGACGCCGGCAGCCGATTAATCGCGGTGACCTTGGCCGTGTTGGCGAAGCGGGCCAGGGCGGCGATACGGCTGGGAGGGATGTGCGCCGCCGCCGGCAAGGTGATGCCGATGCCGCGCACGTCATCGAGCCGGCGCAGTGCCCGAATCAACGCGGGGCCACTGACCATGACCGGGCCGGAGCGCAATTGATCCAGCCGGGAGCTGCGGTTGCCTTCGGCCACCGTCAGCAAGTCTTGCAGTTGCAATCGCTGTTCCTCAGTCACGCTGCGGCCCAGCGTAAACCAGAGGCGTTCTTCGACCCGACTGCGCAACTGGGCGATAAAGCGCTCTAGTTGAGACACACCAGGCAGGAGGACTTTCTGTGTGAACAGCCACGAGGTGGCTCGCTCAAACAGCACTCCCGGCCGGTCGGTGCCCGTCCAGCAGAGGGCATACAGCCAGCGGCTCAAGCGAAAGCCGATGCCCGGATCGGTGAAATGACGATAGCCAAAGCGGTTCTGAATATCGGTGGCATGTATCCAGCGGCGATGATCGCTATAGCGCTGGAGGCAGTCGGGGTCTGGAATCGCCAGTTGTCGGCAAAGCACCTGCAGGACTTCCACCGGCACGGCGGCGGGCTTGTCCGGCAGAACGCCAACGAAGCGGACGGTGGTCAGCAGAACGGCATAACCCAGACGGTTATGGTTACCCCGCAGCACCTGGATGGCTTCACGGTCTTCATCGCTCAGGTGGAAGTAACGTTCCAGCTCTTCACGGCTGGGCGAATCAACATAGCGGCCAAAACCGTCGCGTTGCTCTTGAGTCAGAAAACCGACCGGCATTGATCACAGCACCTCGACGCAGAACACGGCGGGCGTGACGATCCGCGTGCGTTCGATGTGCCCGCGTTGCAGCAGGCCGGCGCGGCGATCACCGGTTACCAGGTAGTCCGCATCGCCCGCCAAGGCCATGGCCATGGCCAGCAAAAACGAGTCATCCGGATCATCGGCTTCGACCTCGATGGTCAGGCGCTCCAGTACCACAGCCCGTTGCAGGTTATTGATCATGGCGCCCACCTTGGCGGGCTGTAGGATGGCCTGAAGCTTGGGATAGCGGCTGGCTCGACGAATTTCATCGAGTTGCATCCGCGAGGTCACCACCTCGAAACGCGCCGCCCGCCAGGCACGGTAGATCGCATCGGGCGCGCCATGTGGCGAGATCAGGGCGCTGAACAGGATGTTGGTATCCAACACGACCCGCATCAGCGCTTACGTGCCCAGTCGAGCGCTTCGTCAACCGCGTTGGTCAATTCTGCCTCACTCAGATGGGCGTTAGCGGCCTTGGCCTGCTCAGCGCTCAGCTCCAGGATGTGTGCCCGTACCGCTTCTTCGATGAAGCGCGACAGGTCGCCCTTACGGCCGCCGCCCTGGCTGGCCAGAAACATCCGAAGCGACTGGTCGGTGTCGGCCGAGACGGCGACATTCCAGCGAATGGTATTCATAGCGTTCTCCGCTAATAGGTGTTTGTGTGTTTATACGCCAATCACAAAGGGCGATGCAATGGTTCGACAAAACGAAGGTTTTGCCGAACTCTATCGAGGAATGGCTCGGTTCGTTAAGCTCCCCGCGCTACGGTTCAAATAACTGGTACGCTTAATCAAAGTTCAACTATTACTAACGTAGTCGAGTAAACAGTACTTTTGATGAAGATCGGTTATGCGCGAGTGAGCACTCGGGATCAGAAAGCCGACCTACAAGTCGATGCCCTGAAACAGGCCGGGTGCGAACGCATCTACCAAGACATCGCCAGCGGCGCGAAAAGCGCCCGGCCGGAGTTGGACAAACTGCTGGCCAACGTGCGGCCGGGTGATGCCGTGGTGATCTGGAAGCTGGATCGCCTTGGGCGTTCCCTCAAGCACCTGGTCGAGTTGGTCGGCGAGCTGGCAGAGCGCAAGGTCGGCTTACAGAGCCTGAATGACCCCATCGACACCACCCACGCCCAAGGCCGCCTGGTGTTCAACCTGTTCGCCTCGCTGGCGGAGTTCGAGCGCGAGCTGATCCGCGAGCGGACTCAGGCGGGTCTGTCGGCCGCACGGGCGCGTGGCCGGATCGGTGGCCGTCCCAAGGGCCTGCCAGCCAAGGCTGAGGCCACCGCCATGGCGGCCGAAACCCTCTACCGCGAAGGTCGCCTGAGCGTCAGCGCGATCGGCGAGAAGCTGCACATCTCCAAGAGCACGCTGTACAGCTACCTGCGCCACCGTGGTGTCGAGATCGGCGCGTACCAGAAGAGCGCCAGGTCACGCGACCAGCAGCCTTCGGCCGCGTCGCCGGCAGAGCCGCCCGCCGCCGAGCGGGTGGCCACCGTCACCCTGCGCCTCGCGGTGGTGAATAACAGCAAGTTCGTGCGCGGCCGGAAGCGGGCCACGGAGAACATTGAGCGCTACTGCCTGGAGCCCTATGGCATGAAGCGGCTGGATGCCGGCCACTATGAGTTGACCATTCCGTATCGGAGCGACGATGAGCTGGACAAGAGCGTGCATGACCTGCTGACCGAGATCAGCCAGGAGGCCGACATGCGCAACTGTTTTGTCGAGATGGGCGCCTGGGAAGAAGACACCGAAAAGCGTTGGTAGGGCTTACGTTGGTTTTTGGTTCCATTGCTCCCCAAACCCCGTACTCGGAATGACTGGCCAATTCCCGCTACCGTCCGCAAGGTGCGGAGTGTTGCAATGACCCGTTGAACCCTCAGTGCAAAGGGGGCTTTTGCCAATAACCAGTGTGTGGTCGTATTGGATCAGAATTAGAGGCACAGGGCTTTCAGCCAAGCGGCATGCAAGAGAAGAACAACGAAGTGTAAGGGTGCCCGGCAGAGGTGTGTGGTCCTGCTGCCGGGCGGTCGGGCTTTAACAGGTGAGCGCTTATTTCAGCTTGATCGCAAAGTGCTTCACGATCGGGGCGGTAATTTCCCAGGTGCCAACAAAATCCTTTTCAATGACGAAGGCGTCGCCGGGGCCCACTTCCACGGGCTCGCCGCCTTCTGGCGTGATGATCGCCGAACCTTCCATCAGGTGAATGAATTCCCAGCTCTCATATTTGGCATGCCAGGTGCCGGGGGTGGCTTCCCACCAGCCGCTGATCATGCTGCCGTCATCGGCGGTGTATTCGATCCAGGTGGTCATGCTGGGGTCGCCGGCCACGGCGGTCCAGTCCGGCAAGGGGTCTGTGATCGACTTGGCCTGGCGGTTGGGCAAACGGGTAACGGGGGTGTTGCTCATGTCAGAGTCCTCTGTACGGTAATAATGGCTACGCGTTTCTTCATGGTTATCTCCACAGAATCCTGTTGTCGGGATCAGAGCGGCCACATGGGTCTAAACGTGAGTGAAAATGCACGGATCATGCCAGCATATTCAGGTCTACCCCTACAGAGGTAGCTCCTTTGATGAATTGCCCGAAAATCACTACAGGTAAAGAATTTTTACCCATGGTTGATGTGGCCGGCGCCGTTGTTCTGGTGGGAAAAGAGCCACACAACAGGGCATGGCGCCGGCCTGTGCACCGAATGGTGGCGCAGGCCATGTGAATGTGAGTGGCCAGGGGTGAAGGTATGAACACGCAATTTCATGATCATTTGATCACGGGTGAGCCGCCGGCTACGAGCCGCAAACGCATTGTGGCGCAACAGGCAATGCGAGTGAAACTGTTGCCGGGCGAGCGGTTGCAGATTGACAGCCCGGACGAAGGGCAGTGCTGTGAGCTGTTCATGCTTGATGACGGCCCCGGCTCGGCGCGTGAGCGTCTGGAGTTGGGACAGGCCACTTCCGGTATGCCTGAGGTGCAGGCGCAGCTGCAACAGTCGCGCCCTTCGGGTGACAGGCTGCGGCAAAGATTGCTGGCATGGGGCGTTAAGGAATCCCATCTGCAACGCGGGCTTCATCTGGATGCGGAGCAGTTGCCGTGCATGATTGAAGCCACGGAGCGTACAGGGGCCATCCATCTGGTGCTGGCTGCGCCGGGGGCTGACATGATGCCTCAGGAGCAAACGACTGCGACAGAGTTGAATGTTGCCTTCTGGCGTTTGCCGGGCGAGATGACTGAGCTGCCCGATCCGCTGAGTGAGCCGGTGCAGGAGGTGCATGTCCCACACAGCAGCGCACGTGTATACCGCGTCAAGGCGGGTGAGTGGATTCAGATTATTGATGTGGCGGGCAAGCAATGCTCCGACTTCATCGCCTTCGATGCCGAGGCGCTGGAAAGAGGCGAAGAGATTACGCTGGATGCGGTGGCGACACGGACCCTGGCGGGACACGCCTTGCCCCAGCCGGGGCTGTACTCACGATTTGCCGACAACCGCCTGCAGCCGATGCTGGAGCTGGTACAGGACACGGTCGGTCGTCACGACAGCTTCCTGCTGGCCTGCACGCCCAAGTATTACGAGGACAGTGGCTACTTCGGTCATGTCAGCTGTACGGACAATTTCAACCGTGCATTGAGGGAATATGGCGTGGCGCCCCGCGCTGGCTGGCCCGCCATTAATTTTTTCTTCAACACGCTGATCGAGCCCTGCGGCACGGTTGGCGTGGATGAGCCCTGGTCGCGTCCCGGTGACTACGTCCTGCTGCGCGCGAATCGGGACCTGATATGCGCGTCTTCAGCCTGCCCTGATGACATTGATCCGGCCAATGGCTGGATACCCACCGATATCCATGTCCGCGTCTATGGCGCGGAAAACCAGTTCGAGCGCGCCATTGCCCATCGCGTGGTGCCTGAGGAGTTGCCGCGCATGACCAAACAGACCGCGTTTCACAGCCGTACTTCGAAACTCACCAAGCACTTTGATGAATACCGCGGCTATTGGGTGCCGACTGAATTTGAAGGTTGGGGCGCGCGTGCCGAATATCTGGCCTGTCGTGAGTCCGTCGCTGTCATGGATCTGTCGCCGTTGCGCAAGTTCGAAGTGGTTGGCCCCGATGCCGAAGCGCTGTTGCAGTATGCCCTGACCCGTAATGTGCGCCGGCTTGCGGTGGGTGAAATTGTCTACTCGGCCGCCTGTTTCGAGACCGGCGGCATGGTCGATGATGGCACATTGTTCCGCATGGGGGAGCAGGCCTTCCGCTGGGTATGTGGCGATCCCTGGTCTGGCACCTGGCTGCGAGAGTTGGCAGCACAGCGCGGTGATCGGGTCAGTATTCGTGAGTCGACTGACCAGCTGCACAACCTGGCTGTGCAGGGTCCCAACAGCCGAGCGCTGCTGTCGGAGCTGGTTTGGCAGCCGGAAAACCGGACACCGGTGAGCGAATTGAAGTGGTTCCACTTCACCATTGGCCGTTTGGGCGGGCCGGAAGGCATACCGCTGATGGTTTCGCGAACCGGCTACACCGGTGAGTTAGGGTTTGAAGTGTGGTGTCATCCTGATGACGGCGCAGCGGTATGGGATGCGATTTGGCAGGCTGGCCAGCCCCATGGTCTGGCGCCACTGGGGTTTGCCGCGTTGGACATGCTGCGAATCGAGGCGGGCTTGATCTTTGCGGAGCACGAATTCTGCAACCAGACCAACCCCTACGAGGCCGGCATCGGCTTCACCGTGCCGATGAAAACCAAGGAAGAAGATTTCAGCGGGCGAGCGGCGCTGCAGCGGCAGTCGCCTGAGAGCAGACAGAAGCTGGTGGGGCTGGTGCTGGATGGCAATGAGCCTGTTCACCACGGTGATCTGGTGTACGACGGGCGCATGCCGGTTGGTCAGGTAACCAGCGCAACGGCCTCGCCCTTGCTGGGCAAAATGATCGCACTCTGTCGCGTTCAGCCTGCCTGGTCTGAACCGGGTACCCGACTGGAAGTGGGTCAGCTGGACGGACTGCAGAAGCGGTTGCCGGCTCAGGTTCAGGCACTGCCTTTCCATGATCCGGAGCGGATCAAAGTGAGAAGCTGATACCCCTGAAAATACCTTTCATGAAAGCGCCCTTTGTGGGCGCTTTTTTTGTGGTGCGCCAGGCATGGCGCGTAGCGCCGTGACTGGCGCTGTCGGGTTCACTGTGGTGGTGAGCCTGGCGACTTGGAGGTGAAAGTCC
>NZ_BLJG01000010.1 GCF_009932375.1 Pseudomonas juntendi | reverse complement strand
TTTTGTTGTGCGCCAGGCATGGCGCGTTGCGCGTTAGCGCAACCCGTTTGGTTGTGGTAGCCGAGCGGGTGACTTGGAGGTGAAAGTCCTCTACACACCCGGCAAGGGGAAGTGTTAGCCAGAGGCAAGGGTGTCGCGGGCGACTGCGAATCTGAAGGAAGCCCGAGGCAAAATGCTGGTCTGACGAACAGGAAGCGGATGAGGCGGCGCAGCGGGGTTAGGCGGCAACAATCGCCAAAGCCCAATACTTGCACGGAACGCTGTGGCGTAGATCCGACAGGCATAAGCAGGAAGGTCACGCGAATTACCCTGGGAGGTCTGCACGTTTGCCACTGTGCTACCGAGCGTCGAGAGGCGACGGGATGAGCGTGCAGAAGTCAGCCGAGGCCGTAGTAAGTGGCGGTTAACCGCGTCACCAAGGGCCGAACAAGTTATGCCGCCAGTAGGCGTCACTGTCTCGTTGGTAGCCGTAATGCAGAAATTTCCCACAGCGGAAACTGTCATCCCGAGTCCCGGCCAGAAGCCGAGGGTGATGCATGACAGTGCAAAGGTATCGACGGCGTCAGTGGCGTGGACGAACGCGGAGCCGGACACGCTGATGGAGCGGGTGCTTGCACCGGCCAATCTCAGGCGTGCGTATAAGCGCGTAGTCAGCAACAAGGGGGCGCCGGGTGCCGATGGCATGACGGTCGCTGACTTGGCTGGCTATGTGAAACAGTATTGGTCAACGCTCAAAGCCAGGTTGCTGGCCGGTGAATACCATCCCCAAGCAGTGCGGGCGGTTGAAATCCCCAAGCCGCAGGGCGGCACACGGCAACTGGGAATCCCCAGCGTCGTGGATCGTCTGATCCAGCAAGCTTTGCAGCAACAGCTCACGCCACTCTTCGATCCGCTGTTTTCGGACTACAGCTACGGCTTTCGTCCGGGCAAAAGCGCTCACCAAGCTGTTGAAATGGCCCGCTCCCATGTGGCGGCGGGGCATCGCTGGTGCGTGGAGCTTGATCTTGAGAAGTTCTTTGATCGGGTCAACCACGACATCTTGATGGCCTGCTTGCAGCGCCGGGTTGAAGATAAGAGAGTGCTCAGGCTAGTCCGCCGCTACCTTGAGGCTGGGATCATGTCGGGCGGAGTCGTCAGCCAGCGGCGGGAGGGGACGCCGCAAGGCGGCCCACTTTCGCCATTGCTGTCGAATATCCTGCTCGATGAACTCGACCGCGAGTTGGAGCGACGTGGCCATCGCTTCGTACGCTATGCCGATGATGCGAACATCTATGTGCGCAGTCCTCGTGCTGGCGAACGAGTGATGGACAGTGTCGAGCGCTTCTTGAAGCAGCGCCTGAAACTAATGGTGAATCGAAAGAAGAGCCGCGTTGCAAGGGCCTGGAAGTGTGACTACTTGGGCTATGGAATGAGCCGTCACCTGCAGCCGAGGCTGCGTGTGGCGACGACGAGTTTAGGTCGCATGCGTGACCGGCTGAGAGAATTGCTGCGCGGTGCGCGGGGTCGCAAGATGGCTAACGTCATCGAGTGGATAAACCCTGTGCTGCGAGGTTGGGCAGGCTACTTTCAGCTCAGCCAAAGCAAGCGGCCGCTCGAAGAACTGGATAGCTGGCTCAGGCATAAACTTCGCTGTGCCATCTGGCGCCAATGGAAGCAGCCCTCCACGAGGGCTCACAACCTGATGCGTTTGGGTCTTAGCGAGGAGCGAGCCTGCAAATCAGCCTCCAACGGCCGGGGCCCATGGTGGAACTCCGGGGCGTCACATATGAATCAGGCGCTGCCGAAGAAACTATGGGATCGACTCGGGCTGGTCTCGATACTGGATACGATCAACCGGCTTAGCCGCATAGCTTGAACCGCCGTGTACGGAGCCGTACGCACGGTGG
>NZ_BLJG01000009.1 GCF_009932375.1 Pseudomonas juntendi | reverse complement strand
GCCCGCTCCCACAGGTTTGAACGCGACCTCACTCTGAGGGAGCGGGCATGCCCGCGAAGGGCCGCAAAGCGGCCCAGGTTTTATCAGGCCATCAAGCCTGCACAGGTGCCGCCAGCTGCTGCCCCATGCGCACGGCAGAGCCGGCACCCAGGCTTTCGGCCCACTTCACCTGCTGCGGCCCGAACAACACGATGGCCGTTGAACCCAGCTTGAAGCGCCCCAGCTCGGCACCTTTCTCCAGGTGGATCGGCGCACGGCTGGCGTCGTCGTATCGGAAGGTCTTCAGCTCGCGCTTGGGCGGCGTCACCAGGCCGGCCCACACGGTCTCGATCGAAGCAACGATCATTGCACCCACCAGCACCACGGCCATCGGCCCGCGTTCGGTGTCGAACAGGCAGACCACCCGCTCGTTGCGGGCGAACAGCTCGGGCACGTTTTCGGCAGTGGTCTGGTTCACCGAGAACAGCCGGCCCGGCACGTAGACCATCTCGCGCAGGGTGCCGGCCAGCGGCATGTGCACGCGGTGGTAGTCCTTGGGCGACAAGTAGATGGTGGCGAACTCACCGCCCATGAACGGGGCGGCCAGCGCCGGGTCACCGCCCAGCAGCTCCTGCGCGCTGAAACCATGGCCTTTGGCCTGGAAGATGCGGCCATGCTCGATCGGGCCAAGCTGGCTCACGGCGCCGTCGGCGGGGCACAGGATGGCGCCCGGGGTTTCATCCAGCGGGCGGGCGCCCGGCTTCAGGGCGCGGGTGAAGAATGCGTTGAAGTGCTCGTAGGCGCTCAGGTCTTCGACCAGCGCCTGGCTCATGTCGACCTGGTAGCGCTTGGCGAACCAGGCGGTGAAGGCGTTCTTGAACCAGCGCACGCGGCACTCGGCGACGCAGCCGGCCAACCGCGACAGCAGGTGGTGCGGCAGCAGGTACTGG
The DNA here is from genome assembly GCF_009932375.1 of Pseudomonas juntendi. Classification (GTDB taxonomy): domain Bacteria; phylum Pseudomonadota; class Gammaproteobacteria; order Pseudomonadales; family Pseudomonadaceae; genus Aquipseudomonas; species Aquipseudomonas juntendi. Next base: position 20,809 of record NZ_BLJG01000009.1, on the reverse strand, counting down.
CTGATGATGAACAGACGGGATTTCATGCAGGTTCCTTAAACTTCTACAGGCGTGTCCGGGTGGTTGCCCCATTCGCTCCACGAGCCGGCATAAGCCTTGACGCGTGGGTAGCCGAGGGCCTTGGCCACCAAATAGGTGAAACCGGAGCGGCGGTGGGACTGGCAATGGGTAACCACCTCCTTGTCGGGGGTGATGCCCAGGCTTTGCAGCACTTCGGCGATATCCTTGCGGATGCGCAGGTGGTCGTTGAGGTCCATGCCGGCGGTCCACTCGAAGTTGACCGCACCAGGGATGTGACCGCCCTTGGCCGACAACACTTTTTCGCCGTTGAATTCCTGTGGGGCGCGGGCGTCCCAGATCACCAGGTCATCGGCGCCCAGGCGGCTTTGCAGGTACTCGCGGGTGGCTGTAGGTGCAGTGTCGAGGTGCAGGTGCACCGGGGCGGTACTGGGTGCAGGCACTTCGGTGGACAGCTTGTCGGCTGGCCAGGCCTGGATACCGCCATTGAGGTAGTGGTAGCGCGTATGGCCGATCACGTCGAGCAGCCAGATGAAGCGCCCCGCCCAACCACCGCCTTCATCGTCATACACCACGTAGACGGCATCATCACGGTGGCCGAGTTCGCTGAACAGTTTTTCCAGTTCGCCCAGGGGCGGCAGCAGACCAGGGGCGGGTGGCTGGCCGAGCTGGGTACGCTTGCCCTCGACAAAGCGGGCGCCGGGGATATGCCCGCTGACATAGCGGTTGGCGCTGCTCAGGTCGACCAGGATCAACTGCGGTGAATCCAGGCGCGGCAGCAGGTCTGCAGCTTCGATCACCAAGGGCAGGCCGGAAAAGTCGGTCATCCACGGTCTCCAGAGTGGAAAGAGGAGCGATTGTAGCGCAAGGCTCAGGCTTTGCGGTTGGCGAACAGCGACAGTGCCCGCTCGATGCATTGCACGGTTTTGCCGAAGGCTTGCACGCTGATGTCGGCCATGGGCCTGCAAGCCTGGTCGGCCACCAGCAGCATGAGCACCTGATCGTTCACCGCCAGCGAGCGCAGCAGCACGTGCTCACTGCGGAACAGGGCGCGCAGCGGGGCTGGCAGCAGCGCGGCGAACTGGCTGTGGTTCTGCGGGGTGATGCGCAGTTGCCCGGCCTGGCTCATCAGTTTTTGCAGCAGTTTGTTCTGCGCCACTGGCAGGGCCAGGCCCGCGGCCTCCTTGGGCAAGCCGGCGGTCTGTTGCACGCGCAGGGTGTCGGTGCTCTTGTCCAGGCTCAGCAGCATGATGCGTTGCATGCCGCAGGCCAGCAGGGCCTCTTGTGCCTGGGTGGCCAGGTGCACGGTATTGGTGAACGCGCTGGGTTGCGCCAGCAGGTGCTGGCACAGTGTGCGCCAGCGCGCCAGCTCTTCACTGCTGGGCGGTGGCACCGCCAGCATGTCTGGGTGCGGGCGGCGCTGGTGCCACGGCCATATCAGCGCCTCGGCCGGGTGGAACAGTGCATGCCGGGCATGGCGACGGGCGCTGGCGGCCGCCTGCTGGTGAACTTGCTGCTGCACGTCTTCCAGCGAAGTCTGCAGGTACAGGGCGGTCAGCAGCTGCCAGCGTAACAAGTGCGGGTTATCCCAGCCGACCTGCGCCGCCAGGGCCAGGTTGTTGGCCAGCAATACGGTATTGGCCGGCTGGTTGAACCAGCGCCGCAGGCCAGGCTCTGCGTCCAGGCGGTGTTGCTGGCTGAGCAGGTCTTCGTCGCGGGCGATGCTCAGCACCTGGGCCAGTTGCTCGCGTTCTTCCAGCAGCAAGCGGTAACCCTGGGTCACCCATTGCGGCAGGCGCCAGTATTCGGCCATGGTCTGGCACAGCGCCATTATGCGCACGCCAAACAGTTCTTCCTCGACATGGGCGGCCTCTTCACCCTTGTGGATCACCCGCAGCTCCCAGGTGTCGAGCAGCTTCGGGTGGGCGAGTGCCAGCGGCCAGAGGGGCGACAGGAACAGCAGGCTACCCCAATGGATTTCCTGCCACAGCCGCGCCAGGCGGCTGGCGAACAGGCCGCTGGCCTGCTGCGCTGCGTGCTGGCTGATCATCTGGAACTGGCAAAGAACCGGCGGGATTTCTTCAACAGGCACTGCCGGCAGGCGCTTGAGCAACAGCTCGCTGCGCTCCAGGCCGAGCCGGTTGAGGGCCACTTCAAGGCTTTCGGCCGGTTCGGCCATGCTGGCGTTGGTGGCGTGGTTGGCCTCACGCATCACCGACAACACCAGCGCCGGGCTATCTTGCATCAGTTCGGCGATGTCGCGCAGCGAGCGGCGGCTATCGTGGATGGCCGCCATGACCCGGTCGTAGCTGTGCTTCGGCACCGGGATGCGAACACTCTCGAGCAGCTTGACCCAGGCCTCTAGCGTTCGCGGAGCCTGAGCGGGCACCTTGGTTTCAATTGGCATTTTGACATCAGTCCGAACTGGCTTTTCGCATTGTGTGGCTATAGTCTGGCGCAGTTCTGCCGATAAGTAGAAGAAGAGTTTTACAGCTCTCGTCTCTTCCCCTGACCACGACAGCAAGTGCTTTGAACCTATGGCTAAAATTATCGGCATCATCGTCGTATTCGCGAGCGTGCTCGGCGGCTACGTGCTTTCCCACGGCAAGATCGCGGCGCTGATCCAGCCGTTCGAAGTACTGATCATCGGCGGTGCGGCCTTTGGTGCATTCCTGCAGGCCAATCCTGGCTACATGACCATGCACGTCATCAAGAAGTCGATGAAGATGTTCGGTTCGCGCTTCAGCCATGCGTTCTACCTTGAAGTGCTGGGGCTTGTGTACGAAATCCTCAACAAGAGCCGTCGCGAAGGCATGATGGCCATCGAGGCCGACATCGAAGACGCCGCCGCCAGCCCGATTTTCGCCAAGTACCCCACGGTACTGGCCGATGAGCGCATGACCGCGTTCGTCTGCGACTACCTGCGCATCATGTCTACCGGCAACATGGCCCCGCACGAGCTCGAGGGCCTGTTCGACATGGAGCTGCTGAGCATGAAGGAAGAGCTTGAGCACCCGTCCCATGCGGTGACCGGCATCGCCGATGGCATGCCCGGCTTCGGTATCGTAGCGGCGGTGCTGGGTATCGTGGTGACCATGGCCTCGCTGGGCGATGGGGACCAGGCGGCCATCGGCATGCACGTGGGGGCGGCGCTGGTCGGTACGTTCTTCGGTATTCTCGCGGCCTACGGCTTCTTCGGCCCGCTGGCCAAGTGCCTGGAGCACGACGCCAAGGAAGAGCTGAACCTGTACGAGTCGATCAAGGCATCGCTGGTGGCCTCGGCTTCGGGCATGCCACCGTCGCTGGCGGTCGAGTTCGGGCGCAAGGTGCTGTACCCCAAGCACCGCCCAAGCTTCGCCGAGCTGGAACAAGCGGTTCGCGGTCGCTGATTCATGGAGAACAATCAGCCCATCATCGTCAAGCGCGTCAAGCGCTTTGGCGGCGGCCACCACGGTGGCGCCTGGAAAATCGCCTTTGCCGACTTCGCCACGGCGATGATGGCGTTCTTCCTGGTGCTGTGGCTGTTGTCCACGGCCACGCCTGAACAGAAGATCGCCATTGCCGGTTACTTCCAGGACCCGATCGGGTTCTCCGAAAGTGGTACGCCCTACGTCATCGACCTGGGTGGTTCCCCCGAAATGGCGCCGGACAAAACCATCAACCCGGAATTGAAAACCGAGCCGACGCAGCCGTCGCCCACCCAGCTGGACAAGGACCAGGTGGAGACCATGGCCGAGCAGGTCGAGCGCGAGCGCCTTGAATTGCTGTTGCAGGAGCTGCAGAACAAGGTCGAAGAGAACCCGCAACTGCAGAAGTTCAAGGACCAGATCCTGTTCGAGATCACCCAGGATGGCCTGCGTATCCAGATCATGGACGCCGAGAACCGTCCGATGTTCGATATCGGCAGTGCGCGCCTGCAGCCATATTTCGAAGACATTCTGTTGGCCATGGCCGATACCATCAAGGCAGTGCCCAACAAGATCAGCATCAGCGGCCACACCGACGCCAAACCGTATGCCGGCACTGGCGAGTTCGGCAACTGGGAGCTGTCGGCCAACCGCGCCAATGCCGCACGCCGGGCATTGGTGGCAGGTGGGTACCCGGACGGCCAGGTGGCTCGGGTGGTGGGGTATGCATCGTCATCGCTGTTCGACCGCAAGAACCCGTTCAACCCGGTAAACCGCCGCATCGACATCATCGTGCTGACCAAGAAGGCCCAGCGCAACATCGAGGGTGAGCAGGGCGAACAGGGTGCACCGCAAGCGCCGGCAGCCCCGCCTGCGGCCCCGCCGGCCAGTGGCGCGGCGCCCGGTGCCGGGGCCGATCAGGCGCCGATGCAACCACGTGAACTGCGCCAGAAGCTGAACATCTTCGAGGATGGCACGCTGAAGGTGGACGAGAGCAAGGAGCAGTAGGCCCCGCGGAACCTTGCACGGCGTTTTGCAGGGCCGTGCAGGTGGGCCTCAGCGCGGAGGAAGGCTTACAGCCCGGTCAGTAGCTGTCTTCCGTCAGGCTGGCGATGATCGAGCGGTAGCTGTTCATGCGTTGCTGCGAGATCCGGCCATCGTCCAGCGCCTTGAGCAACGCGCAGCCTGGCTCGCGGTCATGTTTGCAATCGCGGAAGCGGCAGGTGCCGAACAGGTCGCGGAACTCGATGAAGCCATCCTCCACATCGCTGCGGCTGACGTGGCCAAGGCCGAATTCGCGGATGCCCGGCGAGTCGATAAGGTCGCCGCCATTGGGGAAATGGTACAGCCGCGCGGTGGTGGTGGTGTGGGTGCCCTGGCCCGACCATTCCGACAGGTCGCCGACGCGGGTGCCGGCCTCTGGCAGCAGGCTGTTGACCAGCGAAGACTTGCCCACACCCGACTGGCCGACGAACACGCTGATGTGCCCGTCAAGTTGCTGCTGCAGGCGTTGCATGCCATCACCGTGGTGGGCAGATACCTCCAGCAGCGGGTAGCCCAGCTCGCGGTAAACCTCCAGCAGCGCCTGCAGGCCGGGGCCGTTCTCGGCGTTGATCAGGTCGGCCTTGTTCAGCAGCAGCAGCGGGCGCAGGCCTGCATGCTCGGCAGCGACCAGGTAACGGTCGATCAGGTTCGGGTGCGGTTCCGGGGCCGGGGCAAACACGATCACGATGAGGTCGACGTTGGCTGCGACCGGTTTCAACTGGCCATGGTTGTTTGGCCGGCACAGTTCGGTGCTGCGTGGCATCTGCGCCACGATCACGCCTATGCCCTGGTTGCCTGCACGCCATACCACGCGGTCGCCAGTGACCAGTGCTGGCAGGTTGGCGCGCAAGTGGCAGCGGAACACCTGGCCTGCAACGTCGCCGTCCTGGGCCTCCACCTCGACCTGCACGCCAAAGTGGGCAATCACCAGGCCCAGTTGTTCCGGCCCCAGGTCGCCACCTTCCAGTTCCTGCAGCACATGCTGCTCGCGTTTGGCCGCGCGAGCAGCACGCTCGCCCTGGATTTTTTCGATGCGCCAGTTCTGGCGGCGATTGAGCTGGCGTTTGGCCATGAACATTCCGTGAGAAGGGCCCGGGTCAGGGCATTGAAAACGGCAGGCAGTTTAGCACGCCAGGCGGTGCACCATTGCCCTTACCTTGTGGCGGTGAATGGGCGTGGTTGGGCCACTAGGCTAATATGACGGGCTATATGAGGAGCTTCTGCATGCAAAACCCACAGAACCTGATCTGGATCGACCTGGAAATGACCGGCCTCGATCCGGACAGCGACGTCATCATCGAAATGGCCACCATTGTCACCGACAGCGAGCTGAACACCCTGGCCGAAGGCCCGGTGATCGCCATCCACCACAGCGATGAAGTACTGGCCCGCATGGACGAGTGGAACACCCGCACCCATGGCGCGTCTGGCCTGACCCAACGTGTGCGCGACAGCAAGGTCGGCATGGCCGAGGCCGAGGCCCAGACCATTGCATTCCTCGAACAGTGGGTGCCCAAAGGCAAATCGCCGATCTGCGGCAACAGCATCTGCCAGGACCGTCGCTTCCTCTACCGGCACATGCGCAACCTGGAAAACTACTTCCACTACCGCAACCTGGATGTCTCGACGCTGAAAGAACTGGCAGCGCGCTGGGCGCCGGACGTGCGTGACAGCTTCAAGAAGGGCAATACGCACCTGGCGCTGGACGACATTCGCGAATCGATTGCCGAGTTGCGCCACTACCGCGAGCATTTCATCAAGGTGTGAACCGTTACGGCGCAGATATTCTGGCTGCGCCCCCTTTTGGTGCCTTGGGCAACTGGTTAGACTGCGCGCCTTTCCCGCACGGACCCGCACCATGTTGCTGATGCTCTACCTCATTGCCATCACTGCCGAAGCCATGACCGGTGCGTTGTCTGCCGGGCGTCGCGGCATGGACTGGTTCGGCGTGGTGCTGATCGCCTGTGTTACCGCCCTGGGTGGCGGGTCGGTGCGCGATGTGTTGCTCGGGCACTACCCGCTGACCTGGGTGAAACACCCTGAGTACCTGGTGTTGACCAGCTTTGCTGCCCTGTTGACCATTTTCATCGCGCCAATGATGCGCCGCCTGCGCTCGCTGTTCCTGGTGCTAGACGCACTGGGGCTGGTGGCGTTTACCCTGATTGGCTGCATGACGGCGCTGGAAATGGGGCAGGGCATGCTGGTGGCTTCGATCAGCGGGGTGATCACGGGGGTGTTCGGTGGGATCTTGCGCGATATCTTCTGCAACGACATCCCGCTGGTGTTCCGCCGCGAGCTGTACGCCAGCGTGTCGTTCGCCGCGGCGTGGTTCTACCTCGGCTGCGTGTATTTCAAGGTGCCGGCGGAGCAGGCGATGCTGCTGACCCTCTTTGGTGGGTTCCTGGTGCGCTTGCTGGCGATTCGTTTCCATTGGGAAATGCCCAAGTTCCACTACAACGACCAGCAGTAAACCTGCCCCAGGCCCGGCGCGGTCCCTGTAGGAGCGGGCATGCCCGCGAACACCGGCGCAGCCGGTGCATCCACCGAGTGGCCAAATTCGCGGGCGCGCCCGCTCCCACAGTGGGCCGTGTAGCTATTGAATGCCGTGCCGGGCCAGCGCCCACTCGACATGCTCGCGCACCAGCTCCGAGGCATCCTCGCGCCGCGCCTTCAGCGCCTCGATCACCGGTATCGTCGGCGGCGCATTGCCCAAGCCCACCGCCAGGTTGCGCAAGAACCGCTCATAGCCTGCCCGGCGTAGCGGCCCGCCCTCGGTCTTGCGCAGGAAAGTACGCTCATCCCACAGGAACATCTGGGCCAGCTCGGCATTCTCCAACCCATGCCGCGGCTGGAAATCCTGCTCCTGGCTGTGCTTGGCGAAGCGGTTCCACGGGCAGACGATCTGGCAGTCGTCGCAACCGAATACACGGTTACCCATCATCGAGCGCAGTTCGACAGGAATCGGCCCTCTCAGCTCGATGGTCAGGTACGAGATGCAACGCCGCGCGTCCAGTACATAGGGCCCGACGAACGCCTGGGTCGGGCAGATGTCCAGGCACGCCTGGCAACGCCCGCAATGTTCACTGGTGGTGGCTTCGTCCACCGGCAACGGCAGGTCAACGAACAGTTCGGCCAGGAAGAAGTAACTGCCGGCCTTGCGGTTGAGCAGCAGGGTGTTCTTGCCGATCCAGCCCAGCCCGGCCTGCTCGGCCAGGGCCTTCTCCAGCACTGGGGCACTGTCGACGAAGGCGCGGTAGCCGAACGGGCCGATGGCTTGCTGGATACGGTCTGCCAGGAATTGCACGCGCTTGCGCACCAGTTTGTGGTAGTCACGGCCCAGGGCGTAGCGTGATACGTAGGCTTTTTCCGGTTGCGCCAGGCGTTGCGCCATCTGCGTATCGCCGGGCAGGTAGTCCATGCGCAGCGAGACCACGCGTACCGTGCCGGGGATCAGTTGGTCGGGGTGCGCCCGTTTGCTGCCATGGGCACCCAGGTACTCCATTTCGCCCTGGTAACCGGCGTCTAGCCAGCGTTGCAGGTGCTGTTCGTGTTCGCCAAGGTCGACCCCGGCGATGCCGACGTGGGCAAAACCGAGTTCCTGGCCCCATATCTTGATCGATTGGGCCAGTTGGGCGAGGTCAGGTGTAGAGGCAGGCATGGATGGGCAAGGCAATACGGGCTCAGGTGCGTATAATTCTGCCAGACATTGGAGCCTTTGACCCCATGCCGCAGACCAAACACCCTGGCAACACCCTACAACTGCTCAGCAGCGTGACTGTCGCACACCTGCCGGCACGGCACCCGCATGCGCACAAAGGCGACTTCGGCCATGTGCTGGTAGTGGGCGGCGACCTGGGCACCGGTGGCGCTGTGCTGCTCAGCGCCGAAGCCGCCTTGCGCTGCGGCGCCGGCCTGGTCAGCGTGGCGACCCGGCCCGAACATGTACCCGCGAGCCTGGCCCGCCTGCCTGAGGTGATGTGCCTGGGGGTACAGTCGGCCAACCAGTTGGTCGGCGTGCTGGAGCGCGCCACGGTACTGGTGGTGGGCCCCGGCCTTGGGCAGGCTGCCTGGGGCCGGAGCCTGTTGTCGGCAGTGGCGAACGCCGAGCGCCCGCAGGTATGGGACGCCGACGCCCTGAATTTGCTGGCAGGCACCCCATTGGCCCTGCCCAGCGGTAGCATCCTCACGCCTCACCCCGGGGAAGCGGCGCGGCTGCTGGGCATTTCCACCGAAGCGGTACAGGCCGACCGGCCGGGCGCTGCGCGCAAGCTGGCGCGGCGCTACAACAGTGTGTGCCTGCTCAAAGGGGCAGGTACCCTGGTGGCGCACCCGTCCGGCCAGTTGATGCTGTGCGAGCGCGGGCACCCGGCGATGGCCGGCGCGGGCTTGGGCGATGTGCTGACCGGGGTGCTGGCGGCGTTGCTGGCCCAGGGGCTGGACGCCTGGAGTGCCGGCTGCCTGGGTACCTGGCTTCACGCCTGTGCCGGTGAGCGTCTGGGGGTTGAAGGCAGGGGCCTGGCGGCCAGCGATCTGGCGCCGGTCATTCGAGCGTTGTTGGAGGAGCATTCTGCGTGTGTGGCTTAAATCTGTTTCTGGCCGATGAAGCGGCTACAGTCGACTTTGGTGCAAAAATGGCCGAAGTGACCGGTGGTCGCGGTGTCATTTTCCTGGAAGGCGACCTGGGGGCGGGTAAAACCACACTCTCGCGTGGCCTGATCCGTGGCCTGGGCCATACTGGTGCAGTGAAAAGCCCGACGTTCACCGTGGTCGAACCCTACGAGATCGGCGCTGTCCGAGCTTTTCACTTCGACCTGTATCGGCTGGTCGATCCGGAGGAGCTGGAGTTCATGGGGATTCGTGACTATTTCGAGGGCGACCCGTTGTGCCTGTTCGAGTGGCCACAAAAGGGTGCGGGCGTTTTGCCAAAGCCCGACCTGACCATTACCATAAGCCCCCAAGCGGGCGGACGCTCGCTGAACCTGTCGCCGCAGGGGGCTCGCGGCGAGGCCTGGTGCGTGGCACTGGCCAAACACTATAAACAGTAAGTGGGGTAGGTATGCGCATACGCGCACTGGTCGCCATCGTTGGGCTGCTGCTGACAACGGTGACCGTTGACGCTCTGGCCGTCACTCAAGTCAAGAGCGTGCGCCTGTGGCGCGCGCCAGACAACACGCGGCTGGTCTTCGACCTGTCTGGCCCCGTGCAGCACAGCGTCTTCACCTTGAGCGCACCTGATCGCCTGGTTATCGACATCAATGGCGCGACCTTGGCGGCGCCATTGAAAGTGGCGACTTCCAACACGCCGATCAGCAGCGTGCGTTCGGCCCAGCGCACGCCGACCGACCTGCGTGTGGTCGTTGACCTGAAGAAGTCGGTCACCCCCAAGAGCTTTACCCTGGCGCCCAATGCCCAGTACGGCAACCGCCTGGTGGTCGACTTGTACGACCAGGAAGCCGATGCCATCGCGGCCACGGCGCCAACCCCACCACCGACCCCGGTGCAAACGCCTGCCACCACGCCAGCGGTCCCGGTCACCCCGACCCAGCCAGCCATCAAGCTGCCGCCGGTACCTAGCGGCAAGCGCGACATCGTCATTGCCATCGACGCCGGTCATGGCGGCGAGGACCCGGGTGCTTCCGGCTCGCGCGGCCAGCATGAAAAAGACATCGTGCTGCAGATTGCCCAGGAGCTGCAGCGCCAGATCAACACGGAAAAGGGCTTCCGCGCCGAGCTGACCCGCACCGGTGACTACTTCATTCCGCTGCGCAAACGCACCGAAATCGCCCGCAAGAAGGGCGCCGACCTGTTCGTTTCGATCCACGCCGACGCCGCGCCGTCCAAGGCTGCGTTCGGCGCATCGGTGTTTGCCCTGTCCGACCGTGGCGCTACTTCCGAAACCGCACGCTGGCTGGCAGACACGGAAAACCGTTCCGACCTGATCGGGGGCGCCGGCAACGTCAGCCTCGACGACAAGGACCGCATGCTCGCGGGTGTGCTGCTCGACCTGTCGATGACGGCCACGCTCAGCTCCAGCCTGAATGTCGGGCAGAAAGTGCTGGGCAACATGGGCCGCATCACCTCGCTGCACAAGCAGCGTGTGGAGCAGGCTGGCTTCATGGTGCTGAAGTCGCCCGACATTCCGTCGATCCTGGTCGAGACCGGGTTCATCTCCAACGCCAGCGAGGCGGCCAAGCTGGCCAGTCGCAGCCATCAGCAAGCGCTTGCGCGTTCGATTCATACCGGGGTGCGCCAGTTCTTCCAGCAGAACCCGCCGCCTGGCACCTATATCGCCTGGCTGCGCGACACCGGCAAGATTGCCGCCGGCCCACGTGAGCACACGGTGCGCCCAGGCGAAACCCTGGCAATGCTGGCGGTGCGCTACCAGGTCAGTGTGGCCAGCTTGCGCAACACCAACAGCCTGAAGTCCGATGAGCTGAAGGTCGGCCAGCGTCTGGATATCCCTGCCACCACATTGGCTTCGCAATGAGTGGTGGTTCGCGCATCCAGCTGCTCAGCCCGCGGCTGGCCAACCAGATCGCCGCTGGCGAGGTGGTCGAGCGGCCGGCCTCGGTAGCCAAGGAACTGCTGGAAAACAGCCTGGACTCCGGTGCCCGGCGCATCGATGTGGAAGTGGAGCAGGGCGGCGTCAAGCTGCTGAAGGTGCGGGATGATGGCAGCGGTATTTCTGCCGACGACCTGCCGCTGGCGCTGGCCCGTCACGCCACCAGCAAAATCCGTGAGCTGGAAGACCTTGAAGGCGTATTGAGCCTGGGGTTCCGTGGCGAAGCCCTGGCCTCGATCAGCTCGGTGGCGCGCCTGACCCTGACCTCGCGTACCGCCAGTGCCACAGAAGCCTGGCAGGTTGAAACCGAAGGCCGCGACATGCTCCCGCGGGTGCAGCCGGCGGCCCACCCGGTGGGTACTTCGGTCGAAGTGCGTGACCTGTTCTTCAATACCCCGGCGCGGCGCAAGTTCCTCAAGGCCGAGAAAACCGAGTTCGATCACCTGCAGGAGGTCATCCGGCGCCTGGCGTTGGCGCGTTTCGATGTCGGCTTCCACTTGCGCCACAACGGCAAGAGCATCCTCAGCCTGCACGAGGCCCATGATGAAGTGGCGCGTGCGCGGCGGGTGGGTGCCATCTGCGGCCCGGGCTTCATGGAGCAGGCGCTGCCGATCGACGTCGAGCGCAACGGCCTGCGCCTGTGGGGCTGGGTTGGGCTGCCGACCTTCTCGCGCAGCCAGGCCGACCTGCAGTACTTCTTCGTCAACGGCCGTGCGGTGCGCGACAAGCTGGTGGCCCACGCCGTGCGCCAGGCCTACCGTGACGTGCTATTCAACGGCCGGCACCCGACCTTTGTGCTGTTCCTTGAACTGGAACCCAACGGCGTCGATGTCAACGTGCACCCGACCAAGCATGAAGTGCGCTTCCGCGAGGGGCGTTCGGTGCACGATTTCCTGTACGGTACCTTGCACCGGGCCCTGGCCGATGTGCGCCCGGAAGACCAGCTGGCCGCCCCGGCTGCGGTGCCTGAAGCGATGCGCGCCACTGGCCAGCAGGCCGGTGAGTTCGGCCCGCAGGGGGAAATGCGCCTGGCTTCGCCTGTGCTCGAGCAGCCACGTGCGCCGCAACACACCGCCAGCAATGGCGGCAGTGGTGCCGGTTACCAGTACCAGTACACCCCGCGGCCCTCGCCACCGCTGCCGGCGGCCGAGGCGCAGGCGGTGTACCGCGAGTTTTACAAGCCGCTGGACAATGGCGCCGCCCCGGCAGCCACCCTGCCGGAAAGCCAGGGCGACATTCCGCCGCTGGGTTACGCGCTGGCGCAGCTGAAGGGTATCTACATCCTGGCCGAGAACGCTGTCGGCCTGGTGCTGGTCGACATGCACGCCGCTCACGAGCGCATCATGTACGAGCGCCTGAAGGTAGCCATGGCCAGCGAGGGCCTCAGCGGCCAGCCGCTGCTGGTGCCGGAAACCCTGGCCCTGAGCCAGCGCGAAGCCGACTGCGCCGAAGAGCACGCGCAGTGGTTCCAGCGCCTGGGCTTCGAACTGCAGCGCCTGGGCCCGGAAACCCTGGCCATCCGCCAGATCCCGGCCTTGCTCAAGCAGGCCGAGGCCAACCGCCTGGTGCAGGATGTGCTGGCCGACTTGATGGAATACGGCACCAGCGACCGTATTCAGGCCCACCTCAACGAGCTGCTCGGCACCATGGCCTGCCACGGCGCGGTACGCGCCAACCGGCGCCTGGCCATTCCCGAGATGAACGCCCTGCTGCGCGATATGGAAAACACCGAGCGCAGCGGCCAGTGCAACCACGGCCGTCCCACCTGGACCCAGATGGGCCTGGACGACCTGGACAAACTTTTCCTGCGCGGTCGATGAAATGAGCGGCAAGCCCCCAGCGATATTCCTCATGGGTCCGACGGCCGCCGGCAAGACCGACCTGGCCATCGAACTGACCAAAGTGCTGCCGTGCGAGCTGATCAGCGTTGATTCGGCGCTGATCTACCGCGGCATGGACATCGGCTCGGCCAAACCGTCGAAAGCAGTCCTTGCCGCCCACCCGCATCGCTTGATCGACATCCGCGACCCAGCCGAAAGTTACTCGGCCGCGCAGTTTCGCACCGACGCCCTGCAGGCCATGGCCGAGATCAGCGGGCGCGGCAAAATCCCGCTGCTGGTCGGCGGTACCATGCTGTATTACAAAGCGTTGGTCGACGGCCTTGCCGACATGCCAGCGGCCGATGCGGGCGTGCGTGCCGAGCTTGAAGCCCAGGCGGCGGCCTTGGGGCTGGGCGAGTTGCACCGCCAACTGGCCGAGGTCGACCCGGTGTCGGCGGCGCGCATTCACCCCAACGACCCGCAGCGGTTGATCCGCGCCCTGGAGGTCTACCGGGTGAGCGGTGAGAGCATGACGGTTCACCGGCAACGTCAATTCGCTGAAAGTCGCGGCGCAGACGCAGGCGCTGGCGGGCATTTGCCCTATACTGTCGCCAGCTTGGCGATTGCTCCTACAGATCGTCACATTTTGCATCAGCGAATTGCGTTACGATTTTCGCAGATGCTGGAACAGGGCTTTATCGACGAGGTCCGATCACTGCGAGCCAGAAGTGACTTGCACGCCGGGTTGCCGTCTATACGGGCAGTGGGGTATCGGCAAGTCTGGGATTACCTGGACGGCAAGCTGTCAGAGAGTGAAATGCGTGAACGCGGTATCATCGCGACCCGGCAGCTGGCCAAACGGCAGTTCACCTGGTTGCGTGGCTGGCCTGACGTACACTGGCTAGACAGCCTGGCCTGCGACAATCTGTCCCGCACCTTGAAATACCTGGGGCCCATCTCCATATTGAGCTGAGTCCCTGCTGATTGCCGTCTATTCTTGCGAAGGGGCGGCCTAATTTATCGATTTCATTGATTTTCTATTATTTATCCTTACAGGAGTGCGGCATATGTCAAAAGGGCATTCGCTACAAGACCCTTACCTGAACACTTTGAGAAAAGAGAAGGTCCCGGTTTCCATTTACCTGGTCAACGGCATCAAGCTGCAGGGTTCGATCGAGTCGTTCGACCAGTTCGTGGTACTGCTGAAGAACACCGTGAGCCAGATGGTCTACAAGCACGCCATTTCGACCGTGGTGCCAGCCCGTCCGGTTCGCCTGCCAAGCCCGTCCGATTCCGAGCACGGTGACAGCGAGCCAGGCAACGCCTGATAGGAGCCTGCATTGTTCTTTGAGCGCCACGGTGGTGGTGAGCGGGCGTTGCTCGTTCACTTGGAAGGTCAGAACCCTGAGGCGCGCGAAGACCCGCAGGAGTTTCAGGAACTGGCATTGTCGGCCGGTGCCGACATCATTTCGCTGGTCACGGTGACAAGGCATCAGCCTTCCGCCAAATACCTGATTGGCAGTGGCAAGGTCGAAGAGCTGCACGACCTGGTCCATGCCGAACAGGTAGACCTGGTGATTTTCAATCACACCCTCACGCCCAGCCAGGAGCGCAACCTTGAACGCGTGTTCGAGTGTCGTGTGCTCGACCGCACCGGGCTGATCCTCGATATCTTCGCCCAACGGGCGCGTACCCATGAAGGCAAGCTGCAGGTCGAACTGGCCCAGCTGGAGCACATGAGCACGCGGTTGGTGCGTGGCTGGACTCACCTGGAGCGGCAGAAAGGGGGTATCGGCCTGCGCGGCCCGGGTGAAACCCAGCTGGAAACCGACCGGCGCCTGTTGCGCGTGCGCATCCGCCAGATCAAGTCGCGCCTGGAAAAGGTCCGTAGCCAGCGCGAGCAGGCACGGCGCGGGCGCAAGCGTGCAGACATCCCTTCGGTGTCGCTGGTGGGTTACACCAACGCCGGCAAGTCCACGCTGTTCAACGCCCTGACCGAATCCGAGGTGTACGCCGCGGACCAGCTGTTCGCTACCCTCGACCCGACCTTGCGCCGGCTCGAGCTCAACGACCTTGGCCCGATCGTGCTGGCCGACACCGTGGGCTTCATTCGCCATTTGCCGCACAAGCTGGTCGAGGCATTTCGCGCTACGCTCGAAGAGTCGAGCAACTCCGACCTGTTGCTGCATGTGATCGATGCCCATGAGCCCGAGCGCATGGAACAGATCGAGCAAGTGCTGGCGGTTTTGGGCGAGATTGGCGCCGAAGGCTTGCCGATCCTCGAGGTGTATAACAAACTCGACCTGCTCGAAGATGTCGAGCCGCAGATCCAGCGCAATGCCGATGGCAAGCCGGAACGGGTCTGGGTATCGGCACGCGATGGGCGTGGCCTGGAGCTGGTCGGCCAGGCGATTGCCGAGTTGCTGGGGGAAGATCTGTTTGTCGGTACCCTTTGCCTGGAGCAGCGTTTTGCCCGCTTGCGCGCGCAATTCTTTGCCTTGGGTGCGGTGCAGAGTGAAGAGCATGATGAAGAAGGGCGCAGCCTGCTGAGCGTGCGACTGCCCATGGTCGAACTGAATCGCCTGGTCAGCCGCGAAGGCATGGAGCCGCAAGTGTTTGTCGAGCAACACACTTTGCAATAAATGCCCGTCGAGGTCGCCGGGCAGCAGTGACAGGCATTCTGTAGCATTGGACGGCGCGCCGTGGGCGCGTCTTTGCTTTATCAGATGGAGAGCGCTATGGCTTGGAACGAGCCGGGTGGCAACTCGAACAATCAGGATCCCTGGGGCGGCCGCCGTGGTGGCGGTGGCGACGGTGGTGACAAGAAAGGTCCGCCGGATCTGGACGAGGCCTTCCGCAAACTGCAGGACAGCCTCAATGGCATGTTCGGCGGCAAGAAGAAACGTGGCGGCGGTGACCGCAACATCGGCAAGGGCGGTGGCTTCGGTCTGCTGGGCATCGGCCTGGCGGTGCTGGCTGCCATCTGGCTGTACAACGCCGTGTATGTGGTCGACGAGCAGGAGCAGGCCGTGGTGCTGCGCTTCGGCAAGTACTATGAAACGGTCGGTCCTGGCCTGAACATCTACTTCCCGCCAATCGATCGCAAGTACATGGAGAACGTCACGCGTGAGCGTGCCTACACCAAGCAGGGCCAGATGCTGACCGAAGACGAGAACATCGTCGAGGTGCCGCTGACCGTGCAGTACAAGATCAGCAACCTGCAGGACTTCGTGCTCAACGTCGACCAGCCTGAGGTGAGCTTGCAGCACGCCACCGACAGTGCCTTGCGCCACGTGGTGGGTTCCACCTCGATGGACCAGGTACTGACCGAAGGCCGTGAGCAGATGGCCGTGGATATCCGCGAGCGCCTGCAGCGCTTCCTCGACAACTACCGCACGGGTATCACCGTTACCCAGGTCAACGTACAGAGCGCGGCAGCCCCGCGTGAAGTGCAGGAAGCCTTCGATGACGTGATCCGTGCCCGTGAAGACGAGCAGCGCGCCCGCAACCAGGCCGAGTCCTATGCCAATGGCGTGGTGCCGGAAGCCCGTGGTCAGGCGCAGCGCATCATCGAAGATGCCAACGGCTACCGCGACGAAGTCATCGCCCGCGCCAAGGGTGAGGCCGATCGCTTCAGCAAGTTGCTCGGTGAGTACCGCAAGGCACCTGAAGTGACTCGCCAGCGTCTGTACCTGGAGACGATGCAAGAGGTCTACAGCAATTCGAGCAAGGTCATGGTGGCAACCAAGGATGGGCAGAACAACCTGCTCTACCTGCCGCTGGACAAAATGGTCGAAGGCAGCCGCAACGCGTCCGCGCCAACCACCAGCGTATCGCCATCGGCCAACGATGCGGCCGCGCGTGCGGCGCAGGACATGCAACAGCAACAGCAGCCGCTGCGCACTAGGGAGAGCCGCTGATGAGCAACAGATCGCTGATCGCCCTGATCGCCGCCGTGGTCCTGGCCATCGTGGCCTGGAACAGCTTCTACATCGTGTCCCAGACCGAGCGTGCAGTGCTGCTGCGCTTCGGTAAGGTGGTCCAGGCTGATGTTCAGCCAGGCCTGCACGTGAAGATCCCGTACGTGAACCAGGTACGCAAGTTCGACGCCCGCCTCATGACCCTCGACGCCCCGACCCAGCGGTTCCTGACCCTGGAGAAGAAAGCGGTGATGGTCGACGCCTACGCCAAGTGGCGCGTCAAGGACGCCGAGCGCTTCTATACCGCCACGTCGGGCATGAAGCAGATCGCCGACGAGCGGCTTTCGCGTCGCCTGGAAAGCGGCCTGCGTGACCAGTTCGGTAAACGTACCCTGCACGAGGTGGTTTCCGGTGAACGCGACGCGCTGATGGCTGACATCACCGCATCGCTGAACCGCATGGCCAACAAGGAGCTGGGCATCGAGGTGATCGATGTGCGCGTCAAGGCCATCGACCTGCCGAAGGAAGTCAACCGCAGCGTGTTCGACCGCATGAGTACCGAGCGTGAGCGTGAAGCCCGCGAGCACCGCGCCAAGGGTAACGAGCTGGCCGAAGGTATTCGTGCCGACGCCGACCGCCAGCGCCGTGTGCTGCTGGCCGAAGCGTACCGCGAAGCGGAAGAAACCCGCGGTGACGGCGACGCCCAGGCAGCCGCCATCTATGCCAAGGCCTACACCCAGGACGCGGACTTCTATGCGTTCTACCGTAGCCTGCAGGCGTACCGCGAAAGCTTCTCGAGCAAGAGCGACGTGCTGGTCCTGGATCCGAAGAACGAGTTCTTCCGCTTCCTGGACAAGAGCAAGCCGTAATGCTCAGGCCCTGATTTTCATGCGGCAGCGCTCCGCCTGGCAGCTAAAACACCAGGCGGGGTGCATCCTGAATGAAAAGGGGTGTATCATGAGGCAGCCGGGAAATTTCCCGGCTTTTTTGCGTCTGCAAGGTTGATTGGCACAGCGCCGGTTGACGGTTTGCTCAGCTCGCAAGGCAATTCGAGGGTATCGGGTACGGTGGCTGCGCTGGGATCAGTGCTGCCCGCTGCTGTGCGCGATACCGGCTTTACTGACGGCTCGCCTGCTGGCAAGCCGCCCGGACCAGAGGGGAAATGGCGTAATGGCAACGGTAGACCGCTGGCTGCTGCCAGATGGCATCGAGGAAGTACTGCCACCTGAGGCTGCGCGTATCGAGATCGCGCGCCGCCAGGTGTTGGACCTGTTCCAGGGTTGGGGCTACGAACTGGTCGTCACCCCGCATATCGAGTACCTGGAGTCGCTGCTGACCGGCGCCGGCCAGGACCTGGACCAGCGCACCTTCAAGGTGGTGGACCCGCAGTCCGGCCGCCTGATGGGCTTCCGTGCCGACTTCACCCCGCAGGTGGCCCGTATCGACGCGCACACCTTGCGCCGTGAAGGCCCAAGCCGGTTGTGCTATGCCGGTAGCGTGCTGCACGCCCAGCCGCGCGCACTGTCCACCTCGCGCAGCCCGATCCAGCTGGGTGCCGAGTTGTATGGCGATGCCAGCCCTACCAGCGACGTCGAAGTCATCAGCCTGATGCTTGCCACGCTGCAACTGGCTGACGTGCCGGACGTACACATGGACCTTGGCCACGTCGGCATCTACCGCGGCTTGGCCCGGGCGGCCGGCCTGTCCGGGGCAGTGGAGCAGCAGTTGTTCGACGCGCTGCAACGCAAGTCGGTCGATGAGGTGCAAGCCTTGACTGCCGACCTGCCCAAGGACCTGGGCAACATGTTGCGTGCGCTGGTCGAGCTGTGCGGCGGCCGTGAAGTGCTGAACGAAGCGCGCGTGCGCCTGGGGCGCGCCCCGGCCAGCGTGCTGGCCGCGCTGGACGACCTGCTGGCGATCGCGGACCGGCTGGCGTCGCGCTACCCGGAACTGCCGCTGTACTTCGACCTCGGTGAGCTGCGCGGTTACCACTACCACACCGGTGTGGTGTTCGCCGTGTTCGTGCCGGGCGAGGGGCAGTCCATTGCCCAGGGCGGGCGTTATGACGACATCGGCGCCGATTTTGGCCGGGCACGCCCAGCCACAGGTTTCTCCACGGATTTGAAGACCCTGGTCACACTGGGGCGAGCGGAGGTCGTATTGCCAACTGGCGGCATCTGGATGCCCGACAGTGGCGACGCGGCCCTCTGGCAGCAAGTCTGCCAGTTGCGCAGCGAGGGCCAGCGTGTGGTTCAGGCTCTGCCTGGCCAGCCGTTGAGTGCTGCTCTCGAGGCGGATTGTGATCGGCAATTGATTCAGCAAGACGGGCGCTGGCAGGTTCTGCCGCTGGCCCAGTGAGTTTCTGCGTCGGCAACAGGCCGGCAACCAAGTTTGCGTGAATGAGGACCAATGTAATGGGTAAGAATGTCGTCGTCCTGGGCACCCAGTGGGGTGATGAGGGCAAAGGCAAGATCGTCGATCTGCTGACCGAACATGCTGCCGCCGTAGTGCGCTACCAGGGTGGCCACAATGCGGGCCACACCCTGGTGATCAACGGTGAAAAAACCGTTCTGCACCTGATTCCCTCCGGCATCCTGCGTGAAGGCGTACAGTGCCTGATCGGCAACGGCGTGGTCGTTGCCCCGGATGCGCTGATGCGTGAAATCACCAAGCTGGAAGAGAAGGGCGTACCGGTGCGCGAGCGCCTGCGCATCTCCCCGGCAGCGCCGCTGATCCTGTCGTACCACGTGGCCCTGGACCAGGCCCGTGAAAAAGCCCGTGGCGAAGCCAAGATCGGCACCACTGGCCGCGGCATCGGCCCAGCCTACGAAGACAAGGTCGCCCGCCGCGGCCTGCGCGTGGGTGACCTGTTCCACCGCGAGCGTTTCGCTGCCAAGCTGGGTGAGCTGCTGGATTACCACAACTTCCAGCTGGTGAACTACTACAAAGAGCCGGCCATCGACTTCCAGCAGACCCTGGACGAGTGCATGGCCTACGCTGAACAGCTCAAGCCGATGATGCTCGACGTCACCGCCGAGCTGCACAACCTGCGCCGCGCCGGCAAGGACATCATGTTCGAGGGCGCCCAGGGTTCGCTGCTGGACATCGACCACGGTACCTACCCGTACGTCACCAGCTCCAATACCACGGCTGGTGGTATCTCCACCGGTTCCGGCGTGGGCCCGATGTACCTGGACTACATCCTGGGCATCACCAAGGCCTACACCACGCGCGTGGGTTCCGGTCCGTTCCCGACCGAGCTGTTCGACGAAACCGGCGCAACCCTGGCCAAGCGTGGCCACGAATTCGGCTCCACCACCGGCCGTGCTCGCCGTTGCGGCTGGTTCGACGCCGTGATCCTGCGTCGCGCCATCGACGTCAACAGCATCTCGGGTATCTGCCTGACCAAGCTGGACGTGCTCGACGGCCTGGAAACCATCAACATCTGCGTTGGCTACAAGAACGAGAACGGTGCCGTGATCGACGCACCTTCCGATGCCGACAGCTACATCGGCCTGGAGCCGGTGTACGAAGCGATGCCAGGCTGGAGCGAGTCGACCCTGGGCGTGAAAACCCTGGAAGAGCTGCCGCAGGCCGCGCGCAACTACATCAAGCGCATCGAAGAGTTGGTCGGCGCCCCGATCGACATCATTTCGACCGGCCCGGACCGCAACGAGACCATCGTCCTGCGTCATCCGTTCGCCTGATCTGCCCTCCAGGCTGATCTGACGCCGTGGCCCTGAAAGGGGCTGCGGCTTTTTTGTTGTGCGCCAGGCATGGCGCGTTGCGCGTTAGCGCAACCCGTTTGGTTGTGGTAGCCGAGCGGGTGACTTGGAGGTGAAAGTCCTCTACACACCCGGCAAGGGGAAGTGTTAGCCAGAGGCAAGGGTGTCGCGGGCGACTGCGAATCTGAAGGAAGCCCGAGGCAAAATGCTGGTCTGACGAACAGGAAGCGGATGAGGCGGCGCAGCGGGGTTAGGCGGCAACAATCGCCAAAGCCCAGTACTTGCACGGAACGCTGTGGCGTAGATCCGACAG
>NZ_BLJG01000008.1 GCF_009932375.1 Pseudomonas juntendi | reverse complement strand
CGCGTCGTACGAACAAGGCGGTCGCGCGCATCTGGCACAGGGGTTACTGGCCCGAAACAAACGTAGGAGCGAGCGCAGCTCGCGATGCGCCGCGCGGGCGGCGCTCGTTCTCACAGGCACTGAAGATGCAGCGGCTACCCTTGCCGGCGATAGGGCCATTGGAAACACCCCATCACTCAGCCTTCTGCTCCGCTACCTTCAACTCCTTGATCCGCTGGTCAATCAGCTGACACTTGTCGGGCAAGTCTTGGCTCGCCGTCCTCAGGTCCATCCCCTGCAGCTCTTCATTGATTTCCTTCGCCTTTTGCGGGTTCTGCTCGGTCAGTTGGGTGACCAGCCCGGCCAGCTCTTCACGTTTCTGCGTCGCTTCTTCCGGTGTGCAGGCCCAGGCGGGGCTGGCGCACAGCAAAACGGTGGCGCAGCCCATAATGGATAGCAGCTGTTTCATCCTTCCTCCCTCCAGCAATGGTCATGCACGGTGGAAGCTTGTGGGTGCTGGGAAGTTCAGTGCTCACGACCAGTGGATCTTTCATGATGGAAGCATTCTGTTTCTGAAATGCCGCCACCAACGGTGCTGCGCCTCTTCTGACAAATGTATCGAGGTCGGGTACTACCCAGATCACTGGAGAGGCAGTGGGTCAGCCTGCGATGTGAGGACGCGCTGTCATGTGTATACCCAATGCTTTCATCACGGTCAGGAACGATTTGAGGGTTGGGTTGCCATGCTCGCTGAACGACCGGTAAAGCTGTTCACGAGATAGCCCTGTGTCTTTTGCCAGCTCGCTCATGCCTTTGGCACGCGCTACTACGCCGACAGCTTTGGCGACATAGCTGGCATCCCCGGTCTCCAGGGCGTCAGTCATGAACACGGCGATTGCTTCAGGAGTGGTGAGGTATTCGGCGGGATCGAATTCAGAGAAGGTTTGTGTCATTTTGCATCCTCCACGAACGCAGAATATGTTGGGCTGCTTTGATGTCCCGTCGTTGGCTGCTTTTATCGCCGCCGCACAAAAGAATGACGAACGTACTGCCCGCCTGGTGGAAATATACGCGGTAGCCGGGCCCATAGTGGACCCTGAGTTCACTGACGCCGTGGCCAACCGGTGATACACGCCAGGCAGGCCCTCCATCAATCGGTTGATCCGAGCAATGATTCGCGTTCTGGCGCTAACATCCCGGAGCCCGCTCACCCAATGTCTGAAACTGCTGGATTCGATTTTTTTCATCGAATTAATGTAGTTTATAAACTACAGACGACTCGCCAGCAAATGGTTTCTGCGTATTGCGCAATGGCTCGCTTCGCACCTGCCATTTGCATCCACTCTCATTTTTCTCGGAACACCCCGTCTCAGCCCCGAGTCCCAACCTGTGTAACCCTTTCGTCCACAGCAGGAGCCCGTAGCCATGAGCACCACCTACGACTGGGACCTGATCGAACGCTTGCTGCACGAGGTGCAGAACGGCGCCGGTCACAGCTTCACTCCACGCCCCTACGCCGAGCAGCACGCTGCCGCGCTGGCCGCCAAAGGTGAGCCGGTGGGTGACCTGGATCGCTTGAAAACTCGTGCCTGTGAATATGAAAAGCTGTTGATCGAGCGTGGCTTTATCGAAAGCCGGCCTGAGGAAGACGGCGGCAACGGCGAGAACTTCGTGCTGACCGAGCGCGGCTCGCGGCTGATGAGCCTGATCGACAGCAGCATCCCTGGCTTCGAGCACCCGCGCCAGGTGTTGGACGAGCAGGTAGATGCGCTGGACGAGACCACCTTCGAACAGGTGTCGGCAAAAGCGCAAATCGCTTGAGGTCGTTTTGAGGCTGGCATGGGTGGCCGTGAAAACCCGATAATCGGTAGCTTCTGAACGCTGCCGAGTTGCTGCCCATGCCTACGTTCACCTCAGAGGCCCGCCCATGAATGCGGCCCGCAAGCACCCTGATGCCTTTGCCTTCCAGGTCATGCTGGGCCTGTGCCTGATCTGGGGCTGCCAGCAGGTGCTGATCAAGACCGCCGCCGTGGACATCGCCCCGGTGATGCAGGCGGCATTGCGTAACGGTATCGCCGCAGTGTTGGTCGGCCTGATGCTGTGTTGGCGTGGCACCTGGGAGCAGGTCGGTAGTACCTGGCGCCCTGGGTTGGTCGCGGGTGCTTTGTTCGGTGTCGAGTTCCTGTTCATTGCCGAGGGCCTGAAGCTGACCTCGGCGGCGCACATGTCGGTGTTTCTTTATACGGCGCCAGTCTTCACCGCGTTGGGGTTGCACCTGCGCCTGGCCAGTGAACGCCTGCGCCTGTTGCAATGGCTTGGCATCCTGCTGGCCTTCGGCGGCATTGCCACGGCCTTTGCCGGAGGCATGTCGTTCGAGCACATGGATAGCCGCACCTTGCTGGGCGATGCGTTTGGCGTGATCGCCGGGCTGGCCTGGGGCGCCACCACGGTGGTGGTGCGCTGCTCACGCCTGTCGGAAGCGCCGGCGACCCTGACCTTGTTCTATCAACTGGCGGTGGGGTTTGCCGGATTGTTGCTGATTGCCCTGCTCAGCGGGCAGATCGGCGAGGTGTCGCTCACGCCTTTGGCCATGGGTAGCGTGCTGTTCCAGGGGGTTGTAGTGTCGTTCGTCAGCTACCTGACCTGGTTCTGGCTACTGCGCAAATACCTGGCATCGAACCTGGCGGTGTTTTCCTTCATCACCCCTCTGTTCGGCGTAACCTTTGGGGTCTTGCTGCTGGACGAGCCGCTGACCGCGCATTTTGTGGGCGGTGCGGTGATGGTGTTGCTGGGGGTGATTCTGGTAAGTGCCGAACCTTGGGTTAAGCAGCAACTGCGCAAGTGGGTGGGGTAGTGGAACGCTTGCAACAAAGCGAAACGATTAACCAGTCGTCGGAATGCGCCGCTATGGCTTGATCCGCGTCAGAATGGCCCCTATCTGTAAGAGCAGAGGCATGCGTAATACAGGACATCGGGCTATGATCTGTATGAAACATTGCAGGATTGATTCGCCGTGAGGCTGACCCGTCAAGGGGGCATTATGAATAAACCACTGTCCAACTGGCTCCACGACCTGGCGGTCGCCTTGGGGCTGATTCCACCACCCTTGCAGCCGGTGCCGATCCCGACTGATGAAGAGCAGCGCAAGCGCCAACCGCGTCGTCGCTGATACAAGCAAAGGCCGCAGCACCTGGGTGGGGGCTGCGGCCTTTTTGTGGTGCGCCAGGCATGGCGCGTTGCGCGATAGCGCAACCAGCTTGGTTGTGGTGGCCTCGCTGGTGACTTGGAGGTGAAAGTCCTCTACACACCCGACAAGGGGAAGTGTTAGCCAGAGGCAAGGGTGTCGTGGGCGACTGCGAATCTGAAGGAAGCCCGAGGCAAAATGCTGGCCT